>CADBKB010000090.1:3492-9467 GCA_902795095.1 Oscillospiraceae bacterium | reverse complement strand
TCGCGGAGCGCCGGGATCTGCTGTTCATCTTCAATCTGGTGCTCATGCTGCTGATCATCCCCTTCGGCATTGCCGGCACCACCGGCCAGCGCAGCTGGATCCATCTGCCCGGCATGCCCTTTAACATGCAGCCCGGCGAGATCTGCAAGATTCCCTTTATCATCATCCTGGCCAAGACCATGAGCATTCACCGGGAGCATATCTCTTCTCTGCGATCCATCTCCCAGATGGGCGCCCATCTGGTGTTCATTGTCGCGCTGATCCTGGCTCTTTGCCGGGATACGGGCGTTGCGCTGGTGTATGTGTTCATCACGGTGGTCATGGCCTACCTGGGCGGAGTCAAGCTCTGGTGGTTTCTGGCCGGTCTGGCGGGCATCGGCGCCTTCGGGCCCCTCGCCTGGAAATACGTGATCAACGAGGACCAGAAAAACCGCATCCTCATGGTCTTCGATCCCACCATCGACCAGGAGGGTCTGAGCATCCGCTGGCACACCAAGCAGAGCCTCTATTCTTTATCCAACGGCGGCCTCACCGGCCAGGGCCTGTTTCACGGGGTGCGCACGCAGGGCGGTTCCCTCAATGCCCAGCATACCGACTTTATTTTCTCCGCCATCGGCGAGGAGCTTGGCATGCTCGGCTGCATCTTTATCCTGGTGCTGCTGTGCGCCATCGTGCTGCGCTGCGTCCATGTGGGCCTCAAATCCAGCAACTACATGAACCGGCTGATCTGCTTCGGCATCGCCGCCATGCTGGTCTTCCAGATCGGCGTCAATGTGGGCATGTGCCTGGGGGTCTTCCCTGTCATCGGCCTCACCCTCCCCTTCGTCAGCTACGGCGGCAGCTCCATCGTCACCATGTTCATGGCCATGGGTATCGTCTCCGGCATCCATATGCGACCATCGCCGGACTCCGATCGGCCATATGTCACGCCGAAATACTGAAAATCACCCGCAGGAAGCGCAGCTTCCCGCGGGTTTTTTACAGCACCGCCGAAATTCCATGCACCAGCAGGCACAGAAAGATCCCCACCGCTGTTGGCACAAGGATGCTCATGGCAGTCCAGCGAAGGCTGCCGGTTTCCCGGTACACCGTCAGCACCGTCGGGCCGCAGGGCCAATGGAACAGGCAGAACAGGGCTGTGCACAGGGCCTGGACCGTACCCATACCGCCGGCGAAAAGCGCCGCATCCGCAGGGAGCGCCAGCAGGGACAGGAGGATGGGCAGCAGCAGCTCATTGGCCGGAAAGGACAGAAGAAAGGCCAGCAGGATCGGCCCGGACATGCCCATGGCCCTGCCCGCCGGATCCAGCAGTCGGGCCAGGCAGTCCGGTACATTGACGCCCCACAGCTCCGTGCGTTCCAGCAGCCACAGGAACGCCCCGGCGGGGGCGGCGACGGCCAGCGCCCTGCCGAGGATCCGCGCTGTTCGGTCCAGAAAGGAGCGCACCAGCACCTGGCCCACCCTGGGCACCCGATAGGGCGGCAGTTCCAGCACAAATCCCGAAGCTTTCCCCCGCAGCACGGTCCTGCTCAGGAGCGCGCAGACAAGCAGGACCATCGTCGCGCTGAGCATCAGCGCCAGGGCCGGGAACACCGCCGCCCCTGCGCCGCGGAGCACCGCCGTTCCCAGCAGGATCAGGGTCGGAAACCGGCCGTTGCAGGGCAGCATCGATGCGGTGAGGATCGCCAGCAGCCGTTCCCTGGGCGTGTCGATGATACGGCAGCCGGTGACGCCCACGGCGTTGCACCCCAGACTCATGCAGCCAGTCAGCGCCTGCTTGCCGCAGGCGCCGCAGAGCTCCAGGGGCCGATCCACCAGGAACGCCAGCCGCGGCAGCAGTCCGAAGTCCTCCAGCAGGGTAAACAGCGGGAAGAAGATCGCCATCGGCGGCAGCATTACCGTGATGACCCGGGCTGCCGTGCCGTAGATCCCGTCGATCAGCAGGCTGCGGAGCCATGCCGGCAGCGACCTCAGCAGAGCCGACAGCAGCGAATCGCCCCGGGCGAACAACCACTCCAGTATAGCCCCCGGAGCGTTAGCGCCTTTCACCGTCAGCCAGAGCACCGCCAGCAGCAGCAAAAGCGCCGCGGGATAGCCGCCGGACCGGCTCATCAACAGTCGGTCGAGGCCCGCGCGCCACCGCTGCTCCTGTCCGGTGCGCTTTTGCACCCGCCGCGCAAGCGCTGCGCCGGTTCTGACGGGACCGGCGGCATCATCCCAGACGGGCAAATCCGGCGCGGCGCGCTGAAATCCATCGCACACCCGGCGCAGGGTCTCACGCAGCGCATCCAGGCCCTGGCCGCGCGCCCCGGAAACCTCCACCACCGGCACCCGCAGGATAGATTCCAGGGCGGCGGCGTCGGTGGAGATGCCCCGGCTGCGCGCCTCATCGCTCAAATTCAGCGCGATCACCGTCCGGGCAGACAGCGCCATCACCTGCAGCGCCAGACCGAGGCTTCTTCCGAGGCAGGTGGCGTCGCACACCGCCACGGCACAATCCACATCCGGACCCCGCAGGACCTGCGCCGCCACCACCTCCTCGGGGGACCTGGCGTGCAGGGAATAAAGGCCCGGCAGATCCGTCAAATGATAACGTCTTCCCTTATACGCGTAGCTTCCCTCAGCCCTCTGCACGGTCTTTCCCGGCCAGTTGCCGGTATGCTGTTTCAGGCCTGTGAGGGCGTTGAACAGGGTGCTTTTTCCCACGTTGGGGTTGCCCGCCA
Source organism: Oscillospiraceae bacterium (assembly GCA_902795095.1). The sequence goes on along the minus strand of CADBKB010000090.1, from coordinate 6,744 downwards.
GGACGATATTCACAGTGTCCATGGGGCGTCCTCCCGCACCAGGATCTGCGCCGCGTCCTTGCTGCGCAGGGCCAGCAGAGCGCCGCCCACCTCAAAGGCGATGGGCGATCCTCCCGGGGCGGTATGCCGCCGCAGGATCGTCGCTCCCGGGAACAATCCCAGCTCCGTCATCCGCCGGGTCATTGGGCCGCCGCCCCGGAGCTCTATGATCCTGCCCCCTTTGCCCGGCCCCAGCCGATCCGCCGTAATCGTAGCTTCATTCATGACGTTTCCTCCCGAAAAAGGGTACTACGCCATTGTATCCCCGGATCCTGCCCAATGTGCCGGCACTCCCGCCGGCGCCTGGGCATAGGATGGACTGATGAAACGGAGGGATTCTATGAACACTTGCTGGTTCCTCGGCGCAAACACCGCCGATGGCTTTGTGTCTCGTTTTGAACAGCTCCACCCCGGCGGCCGCGTGAAAAGATGCGTCATTCTGAAGGGCGGGCCAGGCTGCGGAAAATCCACCTTTCTCAAGCGACTGCGCCGGACCGCCGAGGATCTTGGCGCTGATACGGAATCCTACCCCTGCTCCTCGGATCCGGGCTCCCTCGACGGTCTGTTCCTTCCTTCCACGGGCATGGCGTTTGTGGATGGCACCGCCCCCCACGCGGCGGCAACCGCAGGCAAAAACAGGCGTGCGATGCGTCTGAGGCCGCCGCAGGCAAGTGGAAGCCCGGAAACCGCGGGGATAAAAAATGAGAAAGGAAACCGTCCGGATTTCCTTTCTCTGTATCATCGTCTGAACATATGCGGCGCGGCAAACGGGCCTCGCGCCGGCGGTCAGGCTGTTTCTTTCTCGTTCTTTTCGCCGTGCCGACGGCGCAGGGCATTGTAAGCCAGCAGGCCCAGTCCGCTCAGCGCCAGAGTGACGGCGAACACCCCCACGGCAAACCAGTAGTTCTTCGTTGACAGGGCGCTGCCGCCGATGGTGGAGGTAATGATGGAAGGGACCCTGCCCAGGGAGCAGATGATCAGCCACACCGGAAAGCGGATGTCCGTCAAGCCTGCGAAATAGCACAGCAGATCCTTCGGCGTGCCCGGGATCATAAACACCAGAAGATACAGATAGTCCCGCTTCGGCGAGGCGCGCAGAAAACGCAGGCTGCGTAGCTTCTCTTTGGAGAAAAAGATCTCCACCAGCCGAATGCCGAAACGCCGCACGAGGCCGAACACCAGCATGCTGCCGATGGCGGAGGCGGCGACGCACAGCACAGTGCCCTCCAACGCGCCGAAGGCATAGCCCGCCGCGATCTCAAAAGGCTCCCCGGGGATCAGCGCGATCATCACCTGTATGATCACCATGCCCATATAGGCGATCCTGGCCCACACGCCCTTGGTGTCCACCCATGCCCGGAACCGTTCCGGCTCGGAGGCAAAGCGCACCAGCGGCCGCCCCACCGCCCAGCTCAGCAAGACAAGCAAAAGCACGGCGATGACAAGCAGGGTGACGCCCAGACGCTTCTGCTGTTTTTGGGTCAATTCTCTCATGGCCTTCCCCTTCGACTGTTCTTGTGGTTTCGTCTCATTATACCACACAACGGCAAATAGTCCACCCCTTTTGCTTGACACCCATGTATGAGCGCAGTATAATAAAACAAACGTTTTAGAAAGAAGGATCTCTATGCCTCCGAAGCCGAAATTCACAAGAGAAGAGATCGTTCTGGCAGCCTATGACATGGCCGCCGCACGGGGCATCGACGCGGTGATGGCGCGGGAGGTGGGCAAAGCCATGGGCTCCACCGCCCGACCGATTTTTACCGTGTTCTCCGGCATGGACGAGCTCAAGGAAGAGGTGCGCGCCCTTGCCATGCGCCGCTGCCTGGAGGACCTGTCCGGAGCCTTCGACTATGAACCCGCTTTCAAGGAGTTCGGTATGCGCTGGGTGCGCTTTGCTCTGGAGCAGCCCCACCTCTATTCCCTGCTGTTCTCCCGGGTCGCCGGGCCCGACGCGGTGAAGGCCAGCTTTGGCAAGCTGACCGCGCGGATCATCGACAGCGCCATGCACGAGTTCGGCCTGAGCCCCGCCCGGGCAGAAGCGCTCCTGGACCGGATGATCGTTTATTCCAACGGGATCGCCGCCTTCGCCCTGAACGGCGACGCCAAATTCAGCCAGGCCCTGCTGGCCCGCTCCCTCAGCGAGGTGTGCATCGCCCTGGTCATCCGCTTCCAGATGCTGGACGATCAGTTCAACCCGGCGGCGATGCGGCAGATGCTGATGGACCCGGATCGCATCCCGAACCGTGTGAGTGCCGCGCCATGACCGTCCGCGAGCGGCTGTTTGCCCTGCGGGACCTCCCCTACCGGGACTTTCTGCGCCCCCTCATTCCCACCGTTCCGGCCGAAACCGTCCTCGGCGTCCGCACCCCGGCGCTGCGGGCGCTGGCGAAGGAGCTCCGCGACACGCCGGAGGCCGCAGCGTTTCTGGCGGAGCTTCCCCATACATATTACGAGGAAAACAATCTCCACGGCTTCCTGCTATGCCGGATCCGCGACTATGCCGCCTGCGTGGCCGCCATCGACCGTTTCCTGCCCTTTGTGGACAACTGGGCCACCTGCGACAGCATGAGTCCTGCCTGCTTCGCCCGGCATCCGGATCTGCTTGAATCGGATCTCCGTCGCTGGATCGCGTCGGGGCGGACCTACTCCGTCCGCTTCGGCCTGCGCTGCCTCATGAATCATTTTCTGGATGAACGGTTCCGGCCGGAATATCTCGATCTGGCCGCCTCGATCCACTCAGAGGAATATTATGTAAACATGATGGTCGCCTGGTTCTTCGCCACAGCCCTGGCCAAGCAGTATGACGCTGCCCTGCCCTATCTTGAGCAGCGCCGCCTGGATCCCTGGGTACATAACAAGACCATCCAGAAGGCCCGGGAGAGCTACCGGGTCTCTCCGGAACAGAAGGAATACCTCAAATCATTAAAAATACCTCTCCGGTGATTCGGAGAGGTATTTTTAATATCATGTTACTTCTTTTTGAGTTCCAGCTGCCGGAGCTTGAGGTCGGTATTGTAGAAGTCCTTGGTGCTGCAGCCGGCCCGGCCGCCGCCTGCACAGGCGCAGGCACAGGCGCAGGCGCAGGAGCTGTGGAAGCAGGATGACGAATGCGACGAACCAGAGGATCGGGAGGAATGGGACGAGCCGTGGCTCCCCACCCGCGGCCGCGGCGCCGGGACGTTGATCACATTCACGCGGATATAGGTATTC
>CADBKB010000090.1:0-3441 GCA_902795095.1 Oscillospiraceae bacterium | reverse complement strand
TTCCTCGGCGGGGATATCCTTCTCCTCCACGACCTCCTCGCTCTTTATGAAGCTTCTGCCGCAGTAGGCGCAGTTGTTGGCGCCCTCGGGGCGGGCTGCGCCGCAGCCCTGGCACACGGGATAGTACTCCACCTTGGTGCGGGTGATTTTCTTCTGCCCGCCGGACAGGCTGGCGGTGCGGGTGAAGCGGACTATGGGCAGTATGACTGCCAGGGCGATGGGTACAAGGACGAGCAGGAAGCCCAGGAACGCGTAGAATCCGTCGCTGCCGCCGGAGCTCGACCCGCTGCGCTCGGTGCCGCTGAGGATCTCCTTGCTGATATCAAATTCATAGGCGTCGTTGGGATAGGTGACGGTGACCCGGAACTTCTCTCCCTTGGAGAGGGACTTGTTCCAGGTGAGGTAACCGCCCTCCACAAGGCTGTCGGGTTCATGGCTGAGCACCCGATCGGCGTTCCAGCGCACCGTCAGCGAATCCACGCGGATATCGTCGAACCAGCCGGGCGTCAGACGGTAGACGGTCTCCCCCTCCGTCAGCATATCCACCTGGTACATATAGTCCTGCCGGAGCTCAAATTCGATCTCGGCCACCTCGCCGGCATAATAGGCCCGGTCCAGGTCGATGCGGGCGTAGGTCTCGCCGCCCTCGCTCATGTCGGAGATGCGGCGCACCGCGTCGCTGCGGCCCGTCAGGTCGATGCTGTGGCTGTTGGGGATACCGATCTTGACCCATTCCAAGGGGCCCTCAGAATCGGAATCCAGCACCATCCAGTCGATATGATACACCATGTGCAGCGTGGCGTCCTCATTGACGTCCACGGTGATGGTATAGTTCAGGATCTCATCCAGATCCTTGGCCTGGGCGCGCAGACAAAGCGCCGGGATCAGAAGGCTGACGCACAGGGCCAGGACGATCAATACTCTGTATCGTTTCATATCAGTTTCCCTCCGCATTCGGGCATTCCGCCGCAGCATGCGCGGGCGGGATCCGCAGCGGACACTCGCAAAGCATCCGTGCCGAGAACTCTCGCCGGCTGCGGCAGCCCTCGCTGTTCCAGATGCTCTGCCAGTCGTCGCGCAGAAGATTGCCCAGGGGCTTCTCGGACAGCCAGCTCTGGCACGGGACCACATTGCCGCCCGGCGTGACGGCCATATTGCTCAGGCAGGCGCCGCAGTTGGGCGTGGTGATGCCCAGCTCCCGACAGAACGCCTCGTCCACCCAGCCGGGAGAGGTGAAGCTGATCTCCATCTCATTGTCGTAGCAGTACGCCACACCGGCGCGCAGGATCTCCCGCAGCTCCGCATGGCTGAGCTGCAGCGCCTCGGAGGGGGCCTTGGCAGCGTTGCCGGTTGTGATGATCCCGGAGCAGGTCACATAGCGCACGCCCATCTCCCGCAGGAAGCGGAGGGTGGCGACGTAGTCCCGGTTCAGGGTGCACAGCGGGGTATTGACGCTCAGATTGATGCCCGCGGCCAAAGCGTTCTTGATGCCCGCCACGGTCTGGGCCCAGTGCTCACCGCCCACCAGGCGGTTGTGGATTTCCTCCTCGCAGGAGTAGAAGGTGATCTGGCAGCTGTCCAGGGCGGCTTCCCGGAGGGACGCGCAGTATTCCGGCGTCAGGCGGACGCCGTTGGTGTTGAGCCGGGAGATGAACCACCGGGCATGGTCGATGAGCTCCGGCAGATCGTCTCTCATGGTGGGCTCGCCGCCGGTGAAGGTCACCTGCGGCACGCCGATTTCGCGCAGGCGGTCGAGGATCTGCTTCCACTGGCCGGTGGACAGCTCCGCTTCACCCGCGTCGGCCTGGCCGGCTGCATAGCAGTGCACGCATTTCTGGTTGCAGTTCCAGCGGCCGTCCACCGTCATGGCGCTCACCAGCAGGTCCATGCGATGGGGTGCGCGCATCTTCGGCGCGTACTCCCCCAGGGTGAGATAGCCGATGGGGGTATCAACGGGTTCGCCGTATGCCACCTGGCGGAAGACGGTCATGATGGTGTGCACATCCCGCTTCAGGCGTCTGCGGCTGATGAGAGGATATACCTTCTTCACCCCGTCGCAGGTCTTCTCCAGAATGTCGGCGGATTCCTCATCGGTGATGGGGCGTCCGGCGTACCGGTTGACCTCCCGGATAAACTCCGTCAGCAGAATGCTCCAGGCGGTATTGACGGGGATGATATCCTGTCCGTTCAGTATGGCCACACTGGCGCCGATGTCATCATCGTGTACCAGCGGCGGGATCAGATGGATGCGCACGACACCGGGCCCCTCGGGGTTCAGCGTCGTATGATGCACCTCGCCGAAGTGGGCGGCCGCATAGGCCAGCTCCCGTTTATTTGCTTTCATGGCTGCACCTCTTTGTCGTGCGCCGCCGTCCGGCCGGGCGGCGGCGCGTATATTTTTATTCCGGTTTCTGCTTGATTTTTGAGCGGATCCGGCTCAGAGAGACCGGGGTCATGCCCAGGAAGGAGGCAATGTACTTTTGCGGCACATTCTCCGCAAGATAGGGATTGTTTTCCACAAACCAGTTATACCGCTGGGTGGGATTCATATGGTCGATCTGCCGATGCACCCGGAAGGACTGTTCCACAAACTGCAGCACAAGCTGGAGCTGGAGACCGTCGAACTCGGGATGGGCGAGCCGGAGCTCATGGAGCTCCTCGGCCCGGATGTGCAGAAGCCGGGTATCGGCCAGGCAGCTCACCGTGGCATTGGCACGGTCCTCCCTGCCCGTAACAACAATGCAGGGATAGATGATTGCGCCGCGGTCGGCGCGCAGGGATTCCGTGATCTCCTCGCCGTCGAGCTCGAAGGCGATGCGGATGATGCCCTCCACCAGGCAGTAGCAGTCGCGCAGTACCGTCCCCTCCCGGAACAGCACGGTCCCCTTCGGCGCCTCCACAAGCTGCGCCCGGGCGGCCAGATCCGTTATAAGGGATTCATTGTCAGTGTCAAGTCGTGCTCTAAATATATCCAGGGCGGTTTGATAGACGTCCATGGGAGCTCCTCCAAATCAGCATTTTAACTATTATACCACAACTGTCGCTTATTTGCACGAGCATTTTCTTTATTCTTTAAGATTGTCCTCAGTCTCTGCCCCGCCGATATTCAGCCAGCAGCAGGTCCACCATAGCGCCGTAGCTTTTGGTGCCCTGGCTCTGGGCGTTGGCCTTGAGGTAGGTATCGTTCATTTTTTCTCCGAATTCGCTGGCGGGTTGATTGTCAAACTGCTTCCACCATTCGGCGTCGGCGGCTAAATCTCTTCGTACGCCGTCTGCGTATGCCTCCCGCACGCGGCTGTAAAGGGCGGGAGAGCTGTCGTTCAGTGCGTTGGCACAGTAGACCAGGGCCAGCATGGTGCCGCTGTAATCCAGCACGGGGTCGCCGGACTGCCTGCAGGCGAGCCAGGCCAGGTAATTGGCCTCATCCTCCCGCATGAAGCC
>CADBKB010000089.1 GCA_902795095.1 Oscillospiraceae bacterium | reverse complement strand
AACCAGCCGCAGACGTCCAGATAGGCGCCGCCGTTGTTGTGGGGCGCGGAGTAGTCCACGTTGTTCCGGCTGTAGAAGTAGCACTTGCTGTCGAAATCGACCACCAGCACGGTCGTGCCGTCCTGATTCTCGACCTGCATCGTGATGTTCTGGAATTGGGCTGAATTGTTCTGGGCTTTCCAGACGGAGTCATCCATGATGGTTCCGCCGGGCTTGGCGTTGGGATAGAGGGTGGAGTCCAGATAGGGACGGCTTTCGTCTCTGTCCAGGCTGAGAACGATATTCCCCAGTTCATCATTGAGGGCGGCGGTGGTCATGCCCTCGATGGGGATCTTGTAGGTGTGGTGTTCATCTGCCGAGAGGGAGATGATATCCTCCACATCAAACAGTTGACCGAGGCCTTCATCCTCGTTCTGCGCGATCTCGGTCAGATCAACGGAGGCCGCGAAAACGCCGGCGGGCAGCAGCGAAAGCAGCATTGCCGCGACGATCAGCAGCGCCGCAAAACGAGCCGATGTGTGTCTCATGTATGATTCCTCCTTTTTTGTGTTGCTGTGGTCCTGAATAGAATGCGCATACACTCTATACCGCCAGTTTACGCCGATTTGTGAATAATGTCAAGAAAAATACGTATAAATATTTACTCCGGAGGGCCACTGGGTTTTATATGCTATGTACGAAAAACAGGTCGCTGCAGCCCCTTGCGCCCGATCCGTCATGGAGCGCCCGCCCGGCAGCGCCGGAGCGCTTGACATTTTGCGCCGAATTGCTCATAATGGAGGCAGGAACGATTCATCCGCTGCATTTATTACGGGAGGTTATTATGATTTATCGGGAATTTCAGGACCTGTCTCTGTCCGCCCTCGGGCTGGGCATGATGCGCCTGCCTGTGCTGGACGGCAACGAGAGCCGCATTGACGAAGCCGCCGCCATGGAGCTGGTGGATCGCGCCATGGCGCAGGGGATCAACTATTACGACACCGCCTGGGGCTACCACGGCGGCAATTCTGAGCTGACGGCGGGCAAGGCCCTGTCGCGCTATCCGCGGCAGAGCTATTATCTGGCCACGAAGTTCCCGGGCTACGACCTGTCCAACTTCGGAAAGACCAAGGAGATCTTTGAGCGGCAGCTGGAAAAATGTCAGACGGAGTATTTTGATTTTTACCTGTTCCACAATGTCTGCGAAATGAATATCGATGCATATCTCAACCCCGATTACGGCACCTTCGACTACCTCATGGAGCAGAGAAAAAACGGCCGCATCCGTCACCTGGGCTTCTCCTGCCACGGCGACCTGGACGTGCTGCGGCGCTTCCTGGACGCCTACGGCGAGCACATGGAGTTCTGCCAGCTGCAGATCAACTGGTTCGACTGGGAATTCCAGAAGGGAAAGGAGAAGTATGAGCTGCTGCAGTCCATGGGCATTCCTGTATGGATCATGGAGCCCCTGCGCGGCGGCAAGCTGGCAAATCTGGGCGAGGAGTTCATGGCCAGGCTGCGCGCGCTGCGCCCGGATGAGAGCGCGGCGGGATGGTCGTTCCGCTTCCTGCAGAGCCTGCCCGGTGCGAAGATGATCCTCTCCGGCATGTCCAGCATGGAGCAACTGGAGCAGAACCTCGCCACCTTTGCCACGGACGAGCCCCTCAGCGAGGCGGAGATCGCGGTGCTGCTGGAGATCGCGCGGGATATGGCGGGCAGGACCACGGTGCCCTGCACCGGCTGCCGCTACTGCACCACCTATTGCCCCATGGAGCTGGACATCCCCCGGCTGCTGGAGCTGTACAATGAGCACGTCTTCACCGGCGGCGGCTTCCTTGCGCCCATGGCCATCGGCACCCTGCCGGAGGAGAAGCGGCCCTCGGCCTGCATCGGCTGCGGCGCCTGCGCGGCGGTCTGTCCCCAGAGCATCGATATCCCCGGCGCCCTGGCGGATTTCTGCGAGCGCCTGTGACCTGCTCCGTTTGCAGCGATCCCTGATCGAAAAACATAAAAAACCCCGGGCTGCCGCATGACAGCTCGGGGTTCTTTGTCATTCTTTTACTGCACCACGATCAGATACGCCGGAGCGTCGTCCTGTGGACGGAAGCCGTCGGGCTCATAGATCTGCAGATCCGCGAAGCGGACAGCCAGATCATACAGCGTTTTTTGATCGATCTCATACCGCGTGCCGCCATCCAGGGGCAGGGAAGGGGCATGCACAAGCTCCGTCAGCTCCGCCGGATCGGCATAGAGCACTCCCACGGGACGATTTTCCGCCCTGGCCAGGGCGGCGCAGTCCACATTGGCGGCCATGGGACCCGACGCGGCGGCGGGCGCCTGCAGGGTTGCCTCCGGCTCGGCCTCGGCGGGGGCCGCCTCCGGCTCGCTGGCCGGCTCCTGTGCGGCGTATTCCTCCGCGGCCGGGCTGTCGGCGGACTTCGAGGGGAAGATGTTCAGCCTGGCGCTGGTATTGCCGGGGATGGGCAGCTTTCCGCTGCCGATGGCCAGCAGCATGATCGCGGCCACGGCGGCTGCGGCAGTGGCGAAGCCGAAGGTAAATCTGCGCGGCTTCTTCGCCTCCGCTTTGCGGGGCTCGGCCTCCACAGCGCGCATGACGTTCGCGGTAAAATTCTCGGGCATGGCCAGGGGCAGTCCGGCAATTGCCGCGTCCATGGCCTCATATTCCTCTAAAACGCGGCGGCAATCCGGGCACTCGGCCAGATGAGCCTGCAGGCGGGCTTCCTCCTCGGGGGTGTTGCAGCCGTCCGCATGACCGCTCAGCAAAAGCAGCATTTCCTCATTTTTGCACATCCGACCGCCCTCCTTTCTGAGAGTTAGACGCAGATGTGCCGGAAAAGTTCCCGTTTGCCGCCATTTTTTTTCGAAGCTGTTCCCTTGCCCGGGACAGGCGGGATTTGACTGTGCCCTCGGCCACGCCCAGGATCTGGCTGATCTGGGCATAGCTGCAGCCATTGACGATGCGCAGGGTCAGCACCTGGCGGAACTCCGGATCCAGGGCGGCAAAGGCCTGGGACAGGGCCTCGCGCTCCTGGGCGGCGATCATCTGCTGCTCCGGCAGGGGATCGCTGTCCGGCAGGTCCCATTGGCTGTCCTCTTCGTCGCGCAGCATGGTCAGCGAGACGACCTTGCGCCGCTTCTGGGCGCGCAGAAAGTCGATGCAGATATTGGAGGTCAGCCGGTAAAGCCAGGTGGAAAACTGGGAGGTGAACTGGAACGAGCCCAGGCCGCGCCATGCCCGGATAAAGGCCTCCTGGGCCAGATCCTGGGCGTCGGCCTCGTTATTCACCATGCGCAGGGCCAGATGATAGACCTGCTGCTGATAGCGCTCCACCAGCACCTCAAAGGCGTCCGTGTCGCCGGCAGCGGCGCGCTGTACCAATTGTTTCTCGTCCAATGTATCACCTCAGATCGCGCTTGATCCCGGCGGCGATGGCGTAGATATCGTCCATCGTGCCGATGTGGGAGATTTTCTCTTTATAGTAGTTGGCATAGGCCACGCCCCGCAGGTACCAGGCAAAGTGTTTGCGCGCCTCCAGACAGGCGATATGCTCGCCCTTGTCCTCCCGGGCCAGCTCGAACTGCCTTACCGCCGTGTCCACCCGTTGGGAAAGGGGCGGACGCGCGGGGATCTCTTCGCCGCGGACGGCACAGCCGGCCCGCAGGAGAAGCCACGGATCGCCGAATACACCCCGGCCCAGCATCACCAGATCCGCTCCGGTGCGCTTCAGGCATCGGGGGGCGTCCTCCGGCTCCATCACATCGCCGTTGGCGATGACGGGGATGGAGACGGCTTCCTTGACGCTTCGGATGATGTCCCAGTCGGCGGCGCCGGAGTAGAGCATACTCCGGGTCCTGCCGTGGATCGTCACGGCGCAGGCGCCTGCGGCCTCCACGATTTTCGACAGCTCCACGCAGTTGACGCTGCCGCGGTCCCAGCCCTTGCGCATTTTGACCGTGACGGGCACGCAAACGGCTCTGCTGACCGCCTCCACGATCCGGCCTGCCAGCGCCGGATCGCGCATCAGGCCACAGCCGTCGCCGTTGGCGGCGACCTTTGGCATGGGGCAGCCCATGTTGATGTCGATGAAGTCGCAGCCGGAGAGCTCGACGGCCTTGGCTGCTGCCTCGGCCATACAGGCAGGGTCGCTGCCGAAGATCTGCACCCCGCACACGCAGCCGTCATTTTTGCGCAGCAGGCCGATGCTCTTTTTGTCCTGGTACATGAGCGCCCGGGAAGAGACCATCTCCGTGGTGGTCATCACAGCCCCGAGCTCCGCGCAGACCGTGCGGAAGGCCCAGTCCGTCACGCCCGCCATGGGCGCCAGGGCGGCGCCGGATTCGATTGTCAGATTTCCGAGCCGCATGGCTTCGACCTCTTTCATTTCGTATGTTTATTCATCATATCATGTTTTGCCGCATAATTCAAGGACAGAAACACCGCCCCGGGCACCGGGGCGGTGTTTGCAGATTCCGTTCATTCAAAGGCTTCGTTCAGAGCGTCCCAGGTGCCGTAGGGGAAGCAGCACCGTTCCAACTGGGTCAGGCCACGGGGTTCGGCTTCGCCGGCGGCCAGAGAGGCTTCCAACGCGTCCCGGTCCTCCAGGCGATACACCGCGCCCCAGGCGTCCGGCGGGACGTTTGGTCCGGCGGTGACGCCCTCCTGCGGTGCGCAGACCAGACAGACCGTGCCGTTTTGGAAGTCCACGACATATTGGACCGGCCAGAGCTCGTCCTCCAGCGGCACGAGGTCCTCGATGGAGAAGACCGTCTCCAGCACCTTCGCCCCGTGCTCCGTTTTCAGGGTGGATTCCCAGCCCTCGTCCGTGCGCCGCCAGACGGTGATCTCACCGCTGGAGAAGCTGTAGGGCTCCTCCGGCGCCGGCGTGTCCACCTCCCAGGGCGGATCCTCATAATAGAGACCCAGGTCGACGCAATAGACCACGCCGTTTTCCAGGTAGATCCCGAAGCGCAGATGGCCGCTGCTTTGGGAATAGGAGGAACAGGTGTATTTCATGCCGTTTTTTTCTCCCTCGCCGGCGTCGGCCTCGTATCGGGCTTCCTCCGCGATCTCCGGCCATACTGCGCGCAGCTCCGCGTCGGTCATGCCGAGCTTTACGCCGTGGGGTAGCTCTAGGCCGCAGTTCTCCCAGAGGAGGATCTCGTTTACCACCCAGCCGTCGCCCGCGTCGGCGAGCTGAAGACTGAGGTCGCTGCGGCGCTCGGTTCCTTCGGCCAGCTTGTAGCCCGCAGAATCCCGGGCGATGCCGTCCTCATATGTGATGGGGCCGGAATTGGAGGTGACCGCCGGTTCGCCGTAGAGGGCCTTTACGTCATCGAAGGGCATGCCGAGATACAGACCGCCGATGCGGTAGTCGAGGAGCTTCTTCGTGTCCTCGTCGGAAGCCGGTTCATCCCAAGGAGGATCGGGATAATAGGTGCCCAGACTGAGATAATCGAATTTGTTGTCATTGAGGATCATCCCGAAATGCAGGTGCTCATGGTATTGCGTGTAACTCGTAGCAGGGTGTTCCGTTCCGTCATACTCGGTCAAAGCGATTCTGCTGTCAACTAAAAATTCCTTTCTCAGCTCCGGCCAGACCTCCAGCAGCTCCTCGTTCGTCATACCCATCCGAATGCCGTGGGGCAGCGCGAGGGTGCAGTTTTCAAAGCATATGATCGCGTTCAGGATCCAGCCGTCGCCTGCGTCAGCAAGATCCAGAGTGAAATCTTCTCTGGACGTCTGGGCGTCGGACAGCTTATAGCGCCAGGATTCATGGACGGAGCCGTCGCTGTATACGGCTTTTTCTTTTGAAGCGGGTTCGCCGAGAAGATCGAGGACCTCTTGCCGGCTCATGCCGAGGTACAGACCGCCGATGCGGTAATCGAGGATCGTCTGCGCGTCCGTATTGGGCTCCGGCCAGATGGTCTCGTCCTGACCCGCCTTGGGCCCTTCGCCCTGGATTTCGTGAGGAGACGGCCCTTCCGGGGCAGGCTCCGGCT
>CADBKB010000088.1 GCA_902795095.1 Oscillospiraceae bacterium | reverse complement strand
GCGGCACAGGTGTTTTATGTATCGGGTTTTTCGACTGCGGAACGTAAAGTTCCACATGCGTCTTTTACCTGGTGGATGATGTCAAAGGCAAAGGAAATGAGGACCAGCCTGGTCCGCCTGTTTCGGGATGTTCAAAGAAGACGCCGGCGAGGTCATGGCCCCGCCGGCGTCGTTTATTTTTCTATAGAATCCGTGCGGATGATGAACCGGACCGATCCGTCCGCCTGACCCTGCGTATCGAATGCGCGATACTCCTCGCTCAGCGCCCGGATGGCCTTCAGGCGCTCGATCAGCGTCTGCACATCGTCGTGATAGAGGGCGGCGAGCTTTTCAATGCCCTCGGCATCAAATTCGTGCATACCGTCCCGGAGCTCGCCCGCCCCGGCCAGAAGCTGGACGATGCCGTCAGTGAGCTCATTTCCGCCCTGCGCGGCACGATTTGCCCCGTCAGCCAAATCGGCTGCGCCGGCTTCCAAGGCGGTAGCGCCGCCTGCAAGTTGGGCAGCGCCGCCGGAGAGGCTATGGGCGCCGCTTTGGACCTCGTTCACCCCGTCTGCCGCGTTGGCGGCGCCATCGGCCAGAGAACTCGTGCCGTCATGCAGCGTTTTTGCACCGGTTGCCAGATCCTTTGCTCCGTCAGCCAACGTTTTTGCCCCGCCGGACAGGGACTCGGTGGCGGTCTCCAACTGTGTCGTGCCGCCATGCAGAGCTTTGGCGCCGCTTTGGGCGTTCTCCGCTCCGCTTTGCAGGGCAGCTGCACCGTCGTCCAGCTTCGCAGCACCGTCTACCAGAGTCTTGGACTGCTCGGACATCTGCTCGAGGCCGCCGTTCAGAGTGCCGAGATGGCCGTCGATGGCATCCAGGCCGGATTCGAGCTGCTGTGCGCCGGCGACGATGTTGTTCGCGCCCTGATTCAGACTCTGTGCACCGGAGCTCAGACGGTTCGCCCCGTCGCCAATGGAGCCGGCGGCGGCGGCAATGGCATCCGCGCCGTCAACAATGGCCTGCAGAGCGCCGTCCGCCTCGGACAGATCCACCCCGATGCCGCCCATGGCATCCCGGGCGGCGCCGAGCTTCCCGAGGGCGTCGGTGATGGCGGACCGCTGGGCGTCTGTGAGATTCTCGTCCTGCGAGATGGTCTGCAGGGCGGACGCCGCGCCGGACAGGTTTTCGGAGGCTGTGCTCACCGCGCCGGACATGGCCTGAGGAATGGCGGATAATTTGCCGCGAAGTTGGGCGCTGGCGTCGGAGATATTTTGAGCCCCGGCGCTGATGCTTTGGGCGCCTGCGGCAATGGCCTGCGCTCCTTCATAGATGCCGGGATTTTCGGCGCTGCCGCTGACCAGGCCGGCGCTCATGGTTTTTGCCCCTTGTTCAAGTGCGGCGACGCCTTCATAAACGCTGCCGCCCTGATCGCCCTTGATGGCGGATCGGATGCCTGCGCTGCCCTGCGCCATTGCGCTGACGCTTTCGGGCAGGTCGGAAACCTGCTGCCGCATGGCGCTCAGGCCGTCATGCAGATCCTTTGCTCCGCCGGAGAGGGTGCCGAGGCCGGACTGCAGCTCCCCCATGTGGGTGCTGATGTCCTTGGCCCCGCTGTGGACAGCATGGGCACCGTCGCTGAGCTGCTGTGCGCCGTCGGCTACCCGGCCGGCGCCGCCTAAAAGCGCGCCGCTGCCCTTGTCGACCTGCTTTGCCCCGCTCTCCAGCGTCTTGCTGCCCTGTGCCAGGACGTCCGTACCGTCGGCAAGGGCCTGCGCGCCGCTTGCCACCTGCTTCGCGCCCGAAGAAAGCTGTTCACTGCCATCGCAGAGGGCCTGTGCGCCGTCTGCCAGCGTACCGAGGCCGGTCTGTAAAGTATTCGCTCCGTCGGAGAGCACCTTAGCGCCGATCCAGAGCTCGTCTGTACCGCCCGTCAGTGCGCCGGAGGCATCCGTCAGCTTTTTGATGGCGTCGGAAAGCTCCTGCTCCCCGGCATCCAGATTTAGATCGTCCAGCAGGTTGTTTTCAATGACGGTCACTGTGGTGAGCAGTTCAAAATCGTTAACATCCGCTTCAATGACGACCTGCTCGGGGATGTCCATCTCCAGGATCGGGTCCTCCTGGCTGTCCAGCGCAAGGCTCTCGCGCAGACCCGGCATGGCCATGCCCACCGCGATCGTCCGATCGCCGGTAGAGATCACCTTGCCGCGGGTGGCGGTGACGTTTTCCGCTTTTTTGCTGTCGAGCATCAAGCCGGAAATCACGGTGAAGGGCTGGTAAAGGGTGACCTCCTGTCCATCCACGGTGCGCCGCTCGGCGGTGTTGTTGTCATAGGAGAAGGTGATGGTCAGATGACCGCTTTTTCCCGCCAGATCCTCCGGCGCAAGCTGCACGCCGTCGAGGACATAGGAAATATGCGTGGTGACAGGCAGGGCCTTGTCTGTGCGGCCGCGGTAGCGGATATCACTGCCGCCCGCGTTCCAGATGAGGCTGCCGTCGGCAGCTTCAGAATAGGTCTGATCACCGTCGACGTTCTCAATGTCCTTCAAGTCGGCGCGGTCGGTGATCGTCTCGGCGCCGTCGGGATTTTTCAGCCATGCGCTGACGATGGTTTCCGTGGGCGTACCGTCGGGCTCGGCGATGACGTAGACGGTTTCCTCCTTGCCGGAGGAATTGGAATGAGTGCCCAGAAGCGCATCCGCGGCTTCGGTGATCTGCGTCTGTTCCTCGGTCGCCGTCGCGGCGTGGACCGCACAGCCCGTCAGGCAACTCAGGAGCATCAGTGCGCTCATGCCAAGGGCAATTTGCTTTCTGCATTTCATGATGAACAACCTCCTGTCAGATTCTTTGTTTGACGCTTGTTTTCTCAATCAGGCCGTCGAAGACCATAAGCAGCGACGGCAGTACCAGCAGCACCGCGCACATGCTCACCAGGGCACCCCGGGCCAGCAGACCGCACATCGAGCCGATGAGATCGATGTCGGAATATCGGCCCACGCCGAAGGTGGCGGCAAAGAAGCTCAGGGCGCTCACCAGCACCGAGGGCATGGCGTAGGTCAGGGCCCCGGTGACAGCGCTGCGTTTTTCCTGCGTGCGCCGCAGCTCCCGGTAGTGGGTGGTCATTAAGATGGCATAATCGACGGTGGAGCCGAGCTGGATCGTGCTGATGCAGATCGGCGCGATGAAGGGCATGGACGCCTTCGTATAATAGGGGATGCCCAGATTGATGAACACCGCAAATTCAATGACCGCCACCAGGATCACGGGGATGGACGCTGAGCGCAGCGTCAGGGCGATGATTAGGAACACGAAGGCGATGGACACCCAGGACACCACGGTGAAATCCCGGTCAGTAATCTCGATCAGATCCTTGGTGCAGGGTGCCTCGCCGATGAGCATCGCATCGGGATCGTACCGCTTGATGACGGAATGGATCTCGTCAATCTGGGCGTTGACCTCGTCGGTGGATACGGCGTATTCCGAGTTCACCAGGATGAGCTGCCAGTGCTCGCTCTTGAGCTTTTCCGTCAGCTCCTTCGGGATGAAGTCCTCGGGGATGGCGTCGCCCACCACGGAATTGTAGCCAAGCACGTTCTGCACGCCGTCCAGTGTTTCGATCTCTGACATCATGGCGGTCGCTTCTTTTGCGCTCATGTCGCTGTCACAAAGGATCATATGTGTGGTGGCCACATGGAAGTGATCCTCCAGCTTCTCCTTTGCCTCCAGGAAGGGCATCTGCTCACCGCCCATGGCGTCGTCGGAGAAGACCTTTGTGAAATCGTAGTACACCGGCGTACGGAAATAGCCGTGGATTGCCGGGATCAGCACGATCACGAACACGACCAGGAAAATGGGGAAATGGCCCGTGATCCACTTGGCAGCGCCGCTCAAATCCGGGATCAGGGAACGATGCATGGTTTTTTCCAGCGTCCGGTCAAACACCAGGATCAGCGCCGGCAGGATCGTCACGCTGCCAAGAACACCCAGCGCGCAGCCCTTTGCCATGACCAGGCCAATGTCCATGCCCATGGTATAGCTCATGAAGCACAGGGCCAGGAAGCCGGCAATGGTGGTCAGGGAGCTGCCCGCCACACTGGTCACCGTGTCGCCGATGGCCAGGGCCATGGCCTCGCGGCGGTCATCCAGCTCCCGCTTTCTGGCGCAGTAAGCGTGCCAGAGGAAGATGGAATAGTCCATGGTGACGGCCAACTGCAGCACGGCAGCCAGGGCCTTGGTGATGTAGGAAACTTCGCCGAAAATGCAGTTGGTGCCGAGATTGTACAAAATCGTCAATCCGATGCCGATCAGGAACACCGGCGGCACCAGCCAGCTGTCTGTCAGCAGCTCCATGGCCGCCAGGGCACAGGCCACGGCGATGCCCACATACACGGGTTCCTCCCGCTCGCACAGATCCTTCAGATCCGTGACCAGGGCGGAGATGCCGGAGACGAAGGCCTCCTCGCCGCAGAGGGTCCGGATCTTTCCGATGGCCTCAATCGTCTCGTCCGCGGAGGAAGAGGTGTCGAAGAACACCGCAATCAGCGTCGCGTCGCCGTCCACGAAGGCGTCGCGCAGCCGATCTGGCAGCAGCTCCTTCGGTACGCTCAAATCCGCGAAGCTATCGTACCACAGGGCGCTGTCTACGTGATCCACCTGCTCGATCCGCTGCCGCAGCTCGGACACCTGCCGGTCGGTCATGCCCTCGGCCACGATAAAGCTGAAGGCGCCCTTGCCGAATTCGTCCATCAGGATCTGCTGGCCGCGCATCGTCTCGATGTCGTCGGGAAGGTAGGTCAGCATGTCATAGTTGATGCGGGTGGCGCGCATCCCCAGCAGCGCCGGCAGGATCAGCGCCAGCGCCAGGATCAGAATCACGATACGCAGGCGCACCACCGCTTTTCCGAAGCGATACATGAAATTGCCTCCTTTGAGGAATCACTTTTTTGGTTGCCGGCGGCATCCCATATCGGGATAAATGACCGCCGGTCACTTTCTACAGCAGATGATACTATGAAAATGACCGTTGGTCAACCCCTTTGAAGCAAATAAATGACCGTTGGTCAAAATTTTGTGAAAACTGCTGCAAAACGCAGCCTGACCACTGGTCATTTTTGAATTGACAAAGGCGATTTCACACGGTACAATAGGAAAAAAGCGGCGTTTTGCCGGAGGAGAGATCCATATGAGCCGCGTCGAGGAAAACAAGCTGCTGAAAAAAAAATCCTTGATGGACACCGCCTTTCAGCTTTTCACCAGCCAGGGCCTGGGCAAGACCTCCATCGCCGATATTGCCCAGCGGGCAGGGGTGGCCAAGGGAACGTTCTATCTCTATTTTAAGGACAAGTATGACCTGCACGAGCGGCTGGTTGTGCGAAAATCCGAGGAACTGTTCTCTCACGCCATGGCCCATTCGGGTTATGAGACGCAGACGACCCCGGAAGATAAGATCCTCGCCATCATCGACGATATTCTGTTCCAGCTGCGCGACGATCCCCTGCTGCTGCGCTTTATCAATAAGAACCTGGGCTGGGGCGCCTTCCGTCAGGTACTCGACCGCTCCAGCGTGGATTATCGCAAGGTCATCACCGGCATCCTGGACGATGAGGCGCCGGATCGAGAGGAGCTGGAGATCGTGGCCTATACCGTGCTCGAGCTGGTGGGCGCAAGCTGCTACAGCGTGATCCTGGAAGGCGCACCCGCGGATCTGGAGCACTATCTCCCCTATCTGCACCGATCCGTGCGGGCCATTTTAACGGAATTCCGCCAAAGCTGAAACAAAACCCTGCACTGTTCCGAGAAGAACAGTGCGGGGTTTCTTTTTCATATAGGGCGGAAAACCGGCCGACATGGGTCGGAAAACCGCCCCACCCGGGGCAGAAAACGGCCCCCAAATAAAATAAAGAGTAAAAAGAACAGAAAGATATGTTGCCGCTGCAGAAAGAAAAGGCACTCCCGGGAAGCCGTTTTGCTCCGGAAGTGTCTTTTTCATTGACCTGTGCACGACGCCTGCGCGGCGGCATTGTCGCAGCAAGCAACGTCTGTGTACGTACAGACCGCTTGTCAGGGAAATCCCTGAGGCCCTTTTCTTACGCCGCCACGGCGTTGGCGTTGAACCGGTCGATGGCCTTTTTGATCCGCGCCCAGAGGGTCAGATCCGTGAAGATCTCCACGATGCTGCCACGGTCGGTGAAGGGCGGCTCCTGCAGGACGCTCAGATCCTTCATCAGCCCGTTGTGGACGATGTACTCCACGATCTGGTTCACGAAATAGATCTGTCGGCTGTCCAGGCTGACGTCGCTCAGATACTCCGCAAACGCCGCCTTGGCGGCGGCCATATCCAGGCCCACGATCTCCCGCACGAATTCGCCCAGGGGCTTTTCGCCGTATTCGGCCTCATATTCCTGCTTCGTGCCGATCTCGCTCCAGAGGATCGCCTCCAGCGCCCTGACGTCTGCCTCGGTCAGCGGGACGTTGCTCCTGAGCTTCGCGATGGCCGCGTTGTCCTGATGCTGGCGGACGTAGAACTCTGCCTTGGCCTTGTAGTTTTTCAGGTCGTCGTTTTCCAGCTCGGAGTCGCGCCAATCCATGGACAGTATTTTGTCATCGAAATTGGTGTCGAAACCGGTCCTTCAGTTCTTTTGGCTTCTCTGCCGGTTTCGGCTGAAAAATGTGATTCACGCCGTTTGAGATGATCCGATGCGGCGTGGGGCCGACGAT
>CADBKB010000087.1 GCA_902795095.1 Oscillospiraceae bacterium | reverse complement strand
CCGCCTGCTGCCCGCCTCCGTCTCCTTACTCCTTGCGCACCCGTAGGGGCCGATGCCCACATCGGCCCGTTTGCTGCCCGCCTCCGTCTCCTTACTCCTCGCGCCCCCGTAGGGGAGGATGCCCACATCCGCCCGCTTGCATGGCACCAAAAGCCCGCTGTGCACCAAAGCCTTCCCCTCAAGTAACCGCTGATTTATTTGAAATGCATAGCAGTTCGTTTGCGTGGCTCCCTCGGGGAGGGAGCCAAGGGCGCTGCGTGATTTGATACCTTGTGCATCATTCCTACGCGGATCACTTTATTCAGTGTTAACTCGAGGGGAAGGTGCCCGCGCAGCGGGCGGATGGCGGCGCGGGAGGGCATAGAAAAACCCCCGGCTGAGGCCGGGGGTTGCGGGTTTGTGCGGCTTTGGGAATCAGCCCTTGTAGCCGATCTCGTCGGCAAGAGCCTTCTCCAGGATGACGGTGGCGTCGCGGTGCATGCGCATGAAGGTGGCGGGGCAATGGGGATCGATCTTGTCCTCGATCAGCAGCTTTGTCATGGCCTCCTGCTTGTTGCCGGCGACGATCATGAGAAGCTTGCGGGCGCGCATGATGTTGCCCATGCCCATGGTGACGGCATAGCGGGGCACATCGTCACGGCTGGCGAAGAAGCGCTGGTTCGCGTCGATGGTGGAGGGGTCCAGGACCTCCTTGTGGGCGCCGTCGTACAGGGTGTCGCCGGGCTCGTTGAAGCCCAGATGGCCGTCGGGGCCGACGCCCAGGACCTGCACGGCGATATCAGCCTTGTCCAGCACGGCGTTGAACTCAGCCAGATTGGCCTCCACATCGCCCACGCCCTTGGCCACATAGGTATTGGCCTTGTCGATGTTGATATGGTCGAAGAGATTGTCGTTCATGAAGTAGCGGTAGCTCTGATCGTGGGTGGGCTCCAGACCGACATACTCGTCAAGGTTGACAGAATGGACCTTGGAGAAATCCAGGCCCTCCTCAGCGCAGCGGCGCGCCAGCTCCCGGTACATGCCGACGGGGCTGGAGCCGGTGGCGAGGCCGAGGGTGCACTCCGGGTTCTCCCGGACGATGGCTTCGATGATGTCAGCGGCAATGGCGCTGGCCTTTTCGTAATTTTCTGCGACGATAACACGCATGGTTGGCACTTCCCTTTTCAATGAATTTATATACAAAAAAGTATATCGCTGTTGGGGCCGGGATCAGACTTTCTCGGCAATGTCGTTCTTCATCTTATAGATGCTGTTGGCGGGGATGACGCCCCGGACGCAGGACAGAGGATAGATATTGGAATCGCGGCCAACGACGGTGCCGGGGTTCAGCACACTGTTGCAGCCGACTTCCACGCGGTCGCCCACCATGGCGCCGACCTTCTTGCGGCCGGTCTCCACCTGCTCGTCGCCGTTGTGGATGACCACGAGCTGCTTGTCGGACTTGACGTTGGAGGTGATGGAGCCCGCGCCCATATGGGCCTTGTAGCCCAGGATGGAGTCGCCCACGTAATTATAGTGGGGCACCTGGACATTGTCGAACAGGATCACATTCTTGAGCTCCGTGGAGTTTCCCACCACGCAGTTGTCGCCCACCAGGGCGCTGCCGCGGATGAAGGCGCACTGGCGCACTTCGGTCTTGTGGCCGATGATGCAGGGGCCGTGGATATAGGCGGAGGGGAAGACGGTGGCGTCCTTGGCGATCCAAACGTCCTCGCCGACGCGGTCAAACGCTTCCTCGGGCAGCTTCGCGCCCAGGGCCCGGATCAGGTCGGAGATGCCCGCCAGGGCTTCCCAGGGATAGGTGAAGCCGGCCAGATAATCCGCTGCCAGGGTATGGGTCAGATCATAGAGGTCATTGACGGTATACATTACTTTTTCACCTCGATCAGATGCTTCGACGCGGCCATGGCGTCGATGATGGCATTTACATTCTCCTCGCATGCCTCGAAGGTATCGGCCTCCGCCATGACCCGCAGCACGGGCTCCGTGCCGCTCTTGCGCAGCAGGACGCGGCCGTTGTCGCCCAGACGCTCGGTGCATGCGTCGACGGCGGCCTGGACCGCGGGATCGGCCAGGGTGCCGTCCTTGTCGTCCACGACCACATTCTTGAGCACCTGGGGGTACATGGTGACCTGGCCCGCCAGCACCGACAGGGGCAGGTTGGTGTCGATCATGACGCCCATGAGCATGATGGCGGTGATAAGGCCGTCGCCGGTGTGGGCAAACTTGCGGAAGATGATGTGGCCGGACTGCTCGCCGCCGATCAGATGGCCGTTGGCCTTCATGTTCTCATAGACGAAGCGGTCGCCCACGGCGGTCTTCTCATAGTTGATGCCCGCCTTGTCCAGGGCCTTGTACAGGCCGAAGTTGGACATGACGGTGGTCACGACGGTGTTGGAGGGGAGCTGGCCCCGGTCCTTGAGGTACTTGGCGCAGATATACATGATCTTGTCGCCGTTGACCACGTTGCCGTATTCGTCCACGGCCAGGCAGCGGTCGGCGTCGCCGTCGAAGGCGAAGCCCACGTTCAGGGTGTTCTCGCGGACATATTCCTGCAGGCCCTCGATGTGGGTGGAGCCGCAGCCGGTGTTGATGTTGACGCCGTCGGGGGTGTTGTTCAGGACATAGGTTTTGGCGCCCAGGGCGTCGAACACGGCCCGGCCGATCATCCAGGCACTGCCGTTGGCGCAGTCCAGGGCGACCTTGTGGTTCTCGAAGGAGCGGGTGGCCAGGCTGGTGAGGAAGCCGATATAGCGGTTGCGGCCGGAATAGAAGTCGATGGTGCGGCCGATGCGGTCGTCGGTGGCCCAGGGGATCTCCCCGGCTTCGCCGTCGATGTAGCTCTCGAGCTCGTCGAGGAAATCGTCGTCCATCTTCTCACCGATGGCGTTGAGCAGCTTGATGCCGTTGTCGTAATAGGGGTTGTGGCTGGCGGAGATCATGACGCCGCAGTTGAAATTCTCCGTGCGGGTGATGAAGCTGACGCAGGGGGTGGTGGTGACGTGCAGCAGGTAGGCGTCGGAGCCGGAGGAGGTGATGCCGGCCGCCAGGGCGCTTTCGTACATATAAGATGAACGGCGGGTATCCTTGCCGATGACGATCTTTGCGTTCTGTCCGCCACGGCTGAAATACCAGCCCAGGAAGCGGCCCGTTTTGAATGCATGCTCTGCAGTCAGTACGGTGCCGGCCTTGCCGCGGAAGCCGTCAGTTCCGAAATATTTTCCCATAAAATCGTTCCTTTCTCAGACGATTCTGCAATTTTTATTTCGCTATCTTTCATTCGAATCAGAAAAATGTTCGTACTTATCATATAATCAAACTGATTTAATGTCAATACGGGAAACTGCAAAGATTTTTTTGACGGGAGAAAAACCCTTTTAGGCAATATGTGCACGGCCGGCAAATCGCCGGAAAACCCCGCATGAGGCAATGGCGCCGCTCTGCGCGGAGATCTTGGGAAATATGTTTGAATTTCCCCGAAATCAGTGGAAACAGTGGAATTTCCCGGGACGGATTTTCCGGAAAACAGGGAATGCTCAAGCGTCGGCAAGGGGTGATGCGGGATGTGACAGCGGCGCATGATCCGGCAGATTTTTTTCAGCCTTTTTTAAGAAACCCGTGCTATAATGTCAATAACAAAGATAATATGCCCCTGTTTGTGAAGGAGGATGCGCAATGAAGTTCAAAAAATGGCTCTGCCTCATATTGGCCCTGCTGCTGGCGGCGGCCCTGCTTCCGCAGCCGGAGACGCAGGCCGTTGCGCCGCAGGCTGCATTTCTGACCTTTTCGGAAAGCGGGATCCAGGCGACAGAGCCGGGAGCCGGCTATGTGATCAGCGGAACGACCCTGACCGTCACCGCCGCGGGGACCTACCGGATCACAGGGCAGTGCAGTGAGGGCAGCGTGGTTGTCAGCAAAGGGCTCAGCGATGTGACGCTGATCCTGCAGGATCTGGACCTGACCGCTTCGGCCACGGCCCCTGTGGTCATCAAGAAAGGGAGCAGCGTCCTGATGAAGCTGGAGGGAGAGAGCACCCTCACGGACAGCGAGGACGCATCCACCGAGGCCACCAACGCCGATTTTGAAGGCGCCTGCGTCAAGGTCAAGAGCGGATCGTCTCTGACCGTTTCCGGCGACGGGAGCCTCCATGCCGTCGGCAGCGCCAAGAACGGCATCAAGGGCGCCGCCGAGAGCGCATTGACCGTGGACGGCGGCAAGCTGACGGTTCAGGCGGCAAACAACGCCGTCGCCTTTGACGGCAGCGTCACGGTCAACGGCGGCACATTGGCGCTCACCGCCGACGGCGACGGGCTCAAATCCGAACCGGACGAGACGGATACCGTATCCGCCGGCACGGTCACCGTCCACAGCGGAGAACTGAAAATCCGCGCCCAGGGCGACGGCATCCACGCAAAAACGGCGCTGACGATCACCGGCGGAAGCTTTGACATTCAGACCCTGGACGGATATCAAAGCCGGAACTTCGACGCCGATACCATGAGCTGCAAGGGCTTGAAGGCCTCTGACGGCGCGACCGAGGACTCGGCCAGCAGCATTACCGTCTCCGGCGGCACCTTCGTGCTGGATACCGCCGACGACGCCATCCACTCCGACGGCGACGTCACAATTACCGCCGGCACCTTCACGATCTATACCGGCGATGACGGCGCCCACGCGGACGCCGCTCTGACCCTGGGAACGCAGGACGGCTATGAGCGCGATCCCGAGATGACGATCCTCTCCAGCTATGAGGGCCTGGAAGGCGGCACGATCAACGGCTACTCCGGCAAATACTATATTGTCGCCTCCGACGACGGCATGAACGCCGCCGGCGGCAGCTCCAACGGCTCCGATCCCTTCGGCCCCGGCGGCGGCTGGCGCCCCGGCGGTCCCGGGGGTCCCGGCGGCGGAGGCCCCGGCGGCAGTGCCTCCGGCGACTATTCCATCAATTTTTACGGCGGAGCCTGGTACGTGGACTGTCAGGGTGACGGGCTGGATTCCAACGGCGCGCTCAATATGTACGGCGGCGATTTCACCGTACTGTCCATGCGCGCCAACGGCGACAACTCTCCCCTGGACGCCGACGGCGGCATCCTCATCCGGGGCGCGACGGTGTTCGGTGCGGGCTCCGCGGGTATGAGCGAGCGGCCATCCTCCTCCAGCCAGAAATACTACACCGATTCCACCCGCCGCAGCGCGGGCACGGTGGTCAACATCAGCGATGGCGGCAGCGTCGTCTACAGTGAGACACTTCTGCGCAATATCAGCTATCTGTTCTACTCTTCTCCGACCCTGTCCGCCGCTTCGGTTTCTACGGCGAGCAGCGTCAGTACCCACCAGAGCAACGCCTGGGCCCATGATTGGGACGAGGGTACGGTACAGATCCCAGCCACCGCCGAGGCGCCGGGGTTGATCGTCTACACCTGCTCCTGCGGGGCGCAGGAGCGCAAAACGATCGACCCGCTATGGACATCCGAACCCCACACCCAGGAGCCGGGGGAGGAAACCTGCGAGCATGACTACCAGGCTGTCGTGACCGTGCCGACCTGCGTGGATGCGGGCTACACCACCTACACCTGCTCCAAGTGCGGCGACAGCTACGTTTCGGACGAGGTCCCAGCCCTGGGACACGATTTCGGCGAATGGAAGACCACGAAAGACGCAACCTGCACCGAGCAGGGCGAGGAGTCCCGCGGCTGCAGCCGCTGCAGCGTCAGGGAGTCCCGGAAGACCGCGGCCCTCGGCCATGACTACAAGGCCGCGGTGACCGCCCCCACCTGCACGGAAGCCGGCTTCACCACCTATACCTGCGCCAAGTGCGGCGACAGTTACCAGGCGGATGAGGTCGACGCCCTCGGCCATGATTATAAGGACGGGGTGTGCACCCGCTGCGGAGAAACCGATCCGAACTATGTGCCGCCCGTGGATAAATCCGAGCTTGACGCCGCCATCGCGGCCGCCGAAGCGCTGAAGGAAGCGGACTACACCCCCGGGACCTACAAGGCAGTGAAGGACGCCGTGGACGCCGCCAAGGCGCTGGCTGACGACGCCGACCAGGCTGCCGTGGACGCCGCCGCCAAGGCCATCAATGACGCCATCGACGCCCTGGAGTCCGC
>CADBKB010000086.1 GCA_902795095.1 Oscillospiraceae bacterium | reverse complement strand
ACCTCCACCACGGTGCGGGCCAGGTCCAGGTCGCTGCATTTCGAGCCGACGGTGTTGATATCCCGGTTCATCTCCTGCATAAGGAAGTCCAGCTTCCGGCCGATGGGGCCGCCGCCGGCCAGCATGGCCTCCAGCTGGCCCAGGTGGGAGCGCAGGCGCACCGTCTCCTCATCCACGGCGATCTTGTCGGCATAGATGGCGGCCTCGGTGAGGATGCGGCTCTCGTCGATCTGGGTATTTTCCAGCACCTCGTTCATGCGGTCGGTCAGCCGCTGCCGGTACTCGGCCAGGGTCTCGGGGCTGCGCTGCTCGATGTGCGCCACATAGCCCAGGATGGTCTCGGCGCGGGAGCGCAGATCGGCGGCCAGGGCCTCGCCCTCCCGCTCGCGCATGGCGTTGAAGGCGGCCAGGGCCTCGTCGGTGACCGACAGCAGGTCACGCACGGCGGCGGCCTCGTCGAGCTCCGCCTTCTCCACGGTGAATACGTCCGGCAGGCGGCTCAGGGCGCAGACGCTGATGTCGTCGCAGACCTCATAATCCGCGGTAATGGAGCGCATGGCGGCCAGATAGCCCTCCAGCACCGGACGGTTGACGCGGATATCCACATCGTCCGACTGCTCCATGTTGACGGAGACGAATACGTCCACCTTGCCCCGGGCGACGGCCTGCTTGACCCGCTGGCGGATGGGTTCCTCGGCAAAGCTGAAGATGCGCGGCAGGCGCACGGAGCAATCGAGGTAGCGGTTGTTGACCGCCTTGAGCTCCACGGTGATCTCGCGGCCGCCCAGCGTAAGTACGCTGCGGCCGTAACCGGTCATGCTTCTGATCAAGTCAATACGTCCTTTCTATTTGACCGCCCGATGGATCCGGCGCAGATACAGGCCGATCAGGCGGGAAAATGCGATGTCATAGGCGATAAATACCGCGCACAGGGCGGGCAGCAGGAAATACGGGGGGATCTGCGGCAGGGCGCCGGTGAAGGCGGCCGCGAAGGCCAGATACAGCGCCGCGGCGCAGGCGGCGAAGACGGCGAGCTTGACGCCCCAGCGCAGCGCCGGGTGCCGGAGCCGCTCGATGAGGTGCTTGAGCACCGGCCAGGGGCCGAACACGAAGCAGTACCAAAGGGCGGGGACCTTGTCCGGGCTCAGCAGCAGGGCCAGGATCGCCGCCGCGGCGAAGTGGCCCACGGCCCAGCCGAGGCCGCACTCGATGAGCACCGCCGCGCCAGCCAGGGCCGCCAGGGCCGCCAGGGCCAGGCCGCCCCGGGGGAGCCAAGCGCTCAGGCACAGGATCGCCGCCGCCAGGGCCGTCATGAGGGCCGCACGGGTGAGCTTTTTCGTCATATCAGCGGCCGCACAGGCAGTTCAGGCACATCAGGGCGGTGCAGATGTCGCAGCCGTCGCAGCCCTGCTGGTAGCTTGTGCCGCGGTACATTCCGCCGCCGCCGTAGCGCACCAGCTGCATGGCCTGGCGGTACTCGGCGTTGCCCGGCTCCATGGAGGCCGCCGTCTGATAGTTGCGCTGGGCCTCGTCCATCCAGCCGCGGCGGTAGGCCACGGCGCCGGAGAGGAAGTACCACTCCGCGTCCCGGGTGGGGATGGACGCCAGAAGCTGATCGGCCAGGGTCAGGTTGCCGGTGTTGATGGCCTGGCGGATGCGCTGATAGGTCTCGTTCGAGCCGTCGTAGCTCTGGTAGCCCGACGCGCCGGAATAGCTGCTCTGATAGCCGCTCTGGTAGCTGCTCTGGGAGCCCGTCTGGCCGCCGGCTCTGGCCTTGGTGATGGCGTCGTAGGCCTCGTTGATGGCCTTCATCTTCTCCTGGGCCAGATCGGCCAGGGGATTGTCGACATAGTTATCGGGATGGTATTTTCTGGCCAGCTCCCGATAGACCTTCTTGATCTCGTCGTCGCTTGCCGACGGGGACACGCCCAGCACGGAATAAGGATCGTTCATAGTACACCTGTTTCTTTCATTTTGCGTTTGGACTGAAACGTACCCCGGTCCACCGCGTCCAGCACGGCGCTCATTCCGAGGGTGACAATGTTCTCCAGGATCTCCCGGTTGCTTTTGAGCTCGCACAGAGCCAGCGCGGCCCTGGCCTGGTTGATCGAGGCGCCGATGCTCTGGCACACATAGGCCCGATCAGCCTCGCTGAGGGTGCCGTCGGGGCAGGCGAAGCGGCGCAGCAGGGGATTGTAGCTGCCGGAGCGGGCGTCGTCGGGCAGATCGTCCAGCGCGTCGGTCAGGTAGATAAACCGGCCCACATGGTACAGAAGCTGCTGCGCGGGACGCTTTTCTCCCGGCAGAACTTCGTCGGCGCAATGGCTGAGCAGGGAGGCAAAGGCGTCCGCGGCCCGGTCCATGCTGTCGCAGCCGGCGGCCTCGAGCTCGCTGAGCGCGTCCAGCTGGGCGCGGGTCAGCGCCGCCAGCTCCGGCCGGAGCGCGCTTGCGCGCCGTTCGGCACGGCGCACGGCCGCGCAGGCCAGGGCGGGCGGGAGCTTTTTGAGGCCCTTCTCGTCCCGCCGCCGGTCCCGCAGGGAGGCCGCGCAGAGGATCACGCAAAGATCGGCGCAGTATTCCATGGCGGGGTCCGCGGCCCGGCAGGCTTTCTTTTTGAATGGGTTGGCCGGGCAGAACTGCCGGGCGCAGGGGGGAAGCTCGCCGTGGCCGGCAATCAGCAGCCAGGCGAAGGTGATATCATAATTGACCAGAAACCGGGCGGTCAGACCGTGGCGCTTGCCGAGGCAGCGGCACAGTCCGCAGTAGGCGGCGCGGTATTCCGCCGCCTGGCGCACCTTAAGCTCGTCGATGCGCGGACGGATATAGCCGAACATCTCAGTCCTCCGCGAAGGCCGTGAGCTCATAGGTCACGCCCTGCCGCCGGGCCACCAGCCGGTCGTAGGCGATGATGACGGCCACGCCCAGGGCGAAGCCCGCGCAGGCAAGGCCGCCGGCGGATACGCGCAGCGCCAGGCCCGCAAAATAGCCGGCCAGCATCAGAACCAGAGGCAGGATATAGACCACGAGGATGGCCGGAAGCACCTGGCGGGTCCGGGAGGCGACGATGACCTTGTCGCCGGGTCCGGCGCCGATGGGGTTCCTGGCCCGGACAAAGACCTGCTGGGCCTGCGCGCCGCAGCCGCTGCACTTGTGGCAGTCGCCGCTGCAGGCGCTCTCCCGCAGAACGAAGACCTCGCAATCGCCGTTGGGATAGACCCGGGAAACCTGAACCTGCTGCTGCATGGAAAACCTCCGAACTCAGGAAAGGGTGACGGTGAGGGTGTTGGAGCCGATGGGACCCACCTGCAGCCCGTCGGGCAGCTTGACCGTCACCGGCACGATGAAGGTACCGGCCTGGGTGAAGCTGGACAGGTCCACCGTCACCTTCACGTCCTCGGGCTTGAGGTTCGACAGGGCGGCGGGGGTGCCCCGCAGGGCACGTTGACCAGGGTGAAGTCCTCCACGGTCATGGTGATGACGCTCAGGCCGGAGACCTCCGCCTGGACCTCCACCTCCGTCACGCCGGAGGCGTTGTTGACGCCCTCGGGCAGGCTGACGCTGTAGGTGCGGGTGGTGGGTCCGATGACAGAGGCAAGCTCCAGGCTGCCGAGCTCCACCTGGTGGATGCGGTCCACCAGGGCGGGATCGCCGGAAATCTTGATGGATTCGGCGGAGAGCGTATAAGCGGCGTTGGCTTCGGTGGCGCCGCCGCCGGCCACGACACGCAGGGTCAGGGGCACTTCCTTGAACTTGAGCACCGGGATACTGACGGTGAACTTGTCCACATCCGTCACGAGCTCGTCCCGGCTGACGGGCTCGCCCGCAGCGTCCAGCAGCTCATATTCGTATTCGGCCGTGGTGGTCTGGGTGATGCCGGCGCGGTCAATGGTGATCATGGCGCAGTCGATGGCCTCCACCTGCTCGGCGGGGCCGGTGACCGTCACCTCGCCGGGGGTGATCTTCATGGCGTCGGTATCGATGAGCAGGGATTCTCCCTCGCTGCCGGGAGAGACGTCGCCCTCGAAGACGGTGCGCACCTCCACGGCCCGGCGGATATAATGCTCCACCGTCACCGCGACGGACACGGGGGAGCGGTTGTCGATGGACAGGTCGCCGGAGGAGACGTTTGCCGGGAACCGGACGGTATAGGGCAGGTCGTGGGTGCCGGCCTCATTGATCTGGCTCAGATCCACGGTGACCTCGATGTTGTTTCTGGAAAGCTTCTTGAGCTCGGAGCGGCGGCCGCTGATGCGCAGGGAAACCGTGCCGCCGGCGTCGCCGGTGACCATCAGATCCTGGGCGCGGATGACGTCCTCGTTGACAAAGGAGACGGGAATGCCGGAAATGGTGCTGACGTCGTTGGGATTGACCACGGTGACGTCGTACAGCCACACCAGGATGGCGGCGCCGAGGGCGAGAAGAAACATCGGGAGCTTATTTTTTTTCATGGTTTTGTCCCTCCGATGCAAAGCGCCGGCGCAGCCAGCCCACGATGCCCTGGGCGGCGGCACTGTCCTGGTCGAGCAGCTCCTGGGTCAGGAGCTTTTTGAGCGTCTGGGGCGCCAGATGGCGCTTGAGCATGCCCTGGTCCGCCACGGAGATGGTGCCCGTCTCCTCGGAGACGATGATCACCAGGGCGTCGGAGGCCTCGCTTATGCCGATGCCGGCGCGATGGCGGGTGCCAAGGTCGGTGCTCACCCGGGGATTCTCCGTCAGGGGCAGCACGCAGCCGGCGGCGACAGCCCGCTCATTGCGGATGATCAGCGCGCCGTCGTGCAGGGCGGCCTTGGGGAAGAAAATATTGCACAGCAGCTGCTCGGAGACCCGGGCGTCGATGAGCGTGCCGGAGGCGAAGTACTGGTCCAGGGGGATGGTGCGCTCGAAGACGATCAGCGCGCCCACGCGCTTGATGGACATCTGGTCACAGGCGCGCACGACCTCGTCGATCACGTATTCGTTCTCCGGGGACTGGGTGCGGGAGGAGAACAGGCCGAGGATCCGCTTGCTGCCGATGCGCTCCAGAGCGCGCCGCAGCTCCGGCTGAAAAATGATGATCAGGGCGAAGCCGCCCAGCTCCAGCACGTAGCTCAGCACGTAGTGCAGCGCGTGCATCTGCAGCAGCCGGGTCAGGCCGGATACCAGCAGGATCAGCAGAATGCTGCGCGCGATCCTGGCCGCCGCCGTCTGCCGGATCAGAATAAAGATCCGGTAGAACAGATAGGCCACGACCAGAATGTCGATGATATCCATGATTCCCGGCTGCGGAATCAGATTCGCGTATTCCCGCAGTGAATTCAGCAGTATCTTCATCAAGCTCTCCCCGTTATCTTTGAATGCCTAAAAATGGGCATACTATCAACCATACTTATATCTATATAATTATAGAGCAAACACGCCGTAATAGCAAGTGCGAAAGCACATTTTTTGTCAGCGGGCCGTCAATTGGACCGTTTCGCGGAGAATTTCGGCAAAATCCTCCGTTTCCCGGCGGGTATTGAAGGCGCTGAAGCTCAGGCGCAGGGTGCCGGTCTCCAGCGTGCCGGCGCTTTCGTGGGCCAGCGGCGCGCAGTGCAGGCCGGCGCGCACCGCCACGCCCCGGGCGGCAAGGAGCCGGGCGGCGTCCTGCGCGTCCAGATCCCGGATGCGCAGCGACAGCACCCCGGACTGGCATGCCGGCGGCCCGCAGAAGCATTCCACCGCGCTCTGCCGGGTCAGCAGACCGGCCAGATGGCGGCACAGCCCCGCCTCGTGGGCGGCCAGCTCCCCCGGCGCGCAGGCGCGAAGGAATTCCAGCCCCGCGCGCAGGCCCGCGATGCCGCAGACGTTGGGCGTGCCCGCCTCGTGGCGCTCGGGCAGCTCCGCGGGCATCTCCGCCAGACGGGACTGGACGCCCGTGCCGCCCCGGAGCAGGGGCTCGCCGGGCTCGGCGCACAGCAGAAGACCCGTGCCCTGGGGACCGTAGAGGCCCTTGTGCCCCGGCATGGCGATGAAGCGGGCGCCGAGATCCCGCAGAGACACCGGCAGGATCCCCGCCGACTGGGAGGCGTCCACGATCAGCGGCACCCCCCGGGCCCGGCACAGCGCGGCGATCTCCTTCAGCGGCAGGATGAAGCCGAAGACATTCGATACATGGGTGCAGATCACGCAGGCGGTATCCCGGGTGACGGCCCGGTCGAAGGACGAGAGCACGGCTGCGGGATCGAACAGCGTCCGGCCGGCCACGACGGTCGTTGCGCCGAGGGCGTACAGGGGCCGGCGCACGGCGTTGTGCTCGAAGCCCGAGATCACCGCGCGGCTGCCCCGGCGGACCAGAGATCGGATGGCGATGTTGAGGCCGTGGGTGGCGTTCATGGTGAAGACCGCCTGCTCCGGCTCGCAGCCGAACAGCGCGGCGGCGGCGACGCGGCATTCATACATCTGCGTCTCGGCCAGCTGCGCCTGGCGGTAGCCGCCCCGGCCGGGGCTGGCAAGCTCCCCTATGGCCCGGGCGACGGCCCGGCGCACCCCGGGCGGCTTCCGGAGCGTGGTGGCGGCGGCGTCAAAGTAGATCACGGCCCGCCTCCTCGTAGCCGGATTCCGTGCATCGCCAGATCCCCTGCACGCCCTGCAGCAGCGCCGCGGCGGAGGCGGCGTACCGCCCGGACAGCCGCAGGCAGTAGCCGCAGCCGTTTTTGGCCAGCTGCGCCGGCGTGCGGGTCATGGAGGCCGGAATCCCCGCCCCGGCCAGGGCGTGCAGACCCCGCTGCGCCGCCGTGACGGAGCGAAAAGAAAAACAGTATTCCCTCATGCAAATCCCTCCCGCATCCATCCTATGCGCGCCGAAGCGCCGCAGTTCGACGGATTGCCCGGGATTTTTGTGCGATTTTACCGGATCGCTGACAGATATCTGTTGACAAACGACACTTTTATACTATAATGAATTACATAGTTATGATAGAGGAGCGAGCGACATCAGTATGCACCGCCCGCGGCCGGACGGCCGGGTGCAGAAAGGGGAGCCCGCCGAGGTACTGGCGCCGCGTCCGGGGCGTCGGCGCCGGGCTGCCGGAGAACATCCGGCGGACTGTCACGCAAGTGGAGAGCTGTCATGATCTGATACACCTTCTGTATTGAGTCATGATGCTGTCATGACTCAATTTTGTTTTAGGAGAGAAAAGCCATGAAACGCAAATCCGTTCTTGCACTGGTTGCCGCACTGGTCATCCTTGCGGTCATCATCATCGGTGCGGTCACCACGGCGAACAATCCCGTCTCCGAGGATTCTCCCAGCCGCATGTACAGCACCTTCTGGGCCCTGATCCCGCCCATCGTGGCCATTGCGCTGGCGCTCATCACCAAGGAGGTCTATTCCTCCCTGTTCGTCGGCGTGGTCCTGGGCGGTCTGATGGCCAGCAACTTCTCGTTCGCCGGCACGCTGGACGCGGTCATCAACGACGGCCTGATCGCCTCCGTGGCCGACAGCGCGGGCATCTTCGTCTTCCTGGTCATCCTGGGCATCATCGTGGCCCTGGTCAACCGGGCCGGCGGCTCCCAGGCCTTCGGCCGCTGGGCCTCCACCCACATCAAGACCAAGGTCGGCGCCGCCCTGGCCACCTTCCTGCTGGGCGTGCTGATCTTCATCGACGACTATTTCAACTGCCTCACCGTGGGCTCTGTCATGCGTCCGCTGACCGATGAGAAGAAGATCTCCCGCGTCAAGCTGGCCTACCTCATCGACGCCACCGCCGCGCCGGTGTGCATGATCGCCCCCATCTCCTCCTGGGCCGCCGCCGTGTCCGGCTGCGTGGACAGCGAGACCTACTCCGGCCTGCAGCTGTTCGTCAAGGCCATCCCCTTCAACTTCTACTCCCTGCTCACCTTCGTGTTCATCATCGCCATCTCCGTCATGGGCTTCGATTACGGCAAGATGGCAGACTTTGAGATCAAGGCCCGGAAGGGCGACATCATCGGCAACACCGAGGACATCGCCTCCAATGACGAGCAGCCCCTCACCAACCGCGGCCGTGTGATCGACCTGGTGCTGCCGGTGGTCGTCCTCATCGTGACCTGCGTGTTCGGCCTGCTCTATGTCGGCGGCTACTTCGGCGGCGACTACGCCGGCGACTTCATCGGCGCCTTCGGCAACACCGACGCCTACGTCGGCCTGCCCTGGGGCGGCATCATCGCCCTGATCATCATCGTGGCCTATATGCTCCTGCGCCGCGTGCTGAGCTTCAAGGAAGCCATGCAGTGCGTGCCCCAGGGCTTCATCGCCATGGTGCCGCCGATCCTGATCCTGACCCTTGCCACCAGCCTGAAGAACATGACCGGCCTGCTGGGCGCCAAGTACTTCGTGGCCGGCGTTATGGAATCCGCCGCGGCCGGCCTGTTCTCCTTCCTGCCCGCCGTCATCTTCCTGGTGGCCGTGGCCCTGAGCTTTGCCACCGGCACCTCCTGGGGCACCTTCGGCATCCTCATCCCCATCGTCACCAATATCTTCCCCGAGACGAGCCCCCTGCTGTTCGTGGGCGTGTCCGCCTGCCTGGCCGGCGCCGTCTGCGGCGACCACTGCTCGCCCATCTCCGATACCACCATCATGTCCTCCGCCGGCGCCCAGTGCAACCATGTGGACCACGTGGCCACCCAGCTGCCCTATGCGCTGACCGTGGCGGCTCTGAGCTTTGTGTGCTTCATCATCGCGGGCTTCCTGCCCAACGCCTGGGTGGTGCTGCCCATCGGCGCGGTGCTGACCGTCGCCACCCTGTTCGTGCTCAAGAAAACCCAGAAGCCCGTCAAGGTCGAGGAATAATCGCAACAAATCATAAACCGGGACCGCTGCAGCTCGTCTTGCAGCGGTCCTTTTTGTATCAAGAAAACCACCGGCTGTGCCGGTGGTTCCAAAAAGCTTTAGCTATGCATAGAAAAAAGGATCCTCCTTTGGTAGACTAAAGGCGGTCTGCCAACCACGCAAAGTAAACCAAAGGAGGAATCAAGTCCAGATGAAACTTGACACAAGTAGTTTAGCACACACGCAGTGGGAATGTAAATACCATATAGTATTTGCTCCCAAATATAGGAGACAGATAATCTACGGAAAGATAAAGATGGATATAGGACAGATGCTGCGGAAGTTGTGCGAGTACAAAGGAGTAGAGATAATAGAAGCAGAAGCATGCAAAGACCATATCCATATGCTGTTATCCATCCCGCCAAAGTACAGTGTATCCCAGATAATGGGATATCTAAAAGGGAAGAGCAGTTTAATGATATATGAGAAGTATGCAAATCTTAAGTACAAATATGGGAACCGACATTTTTGGTGCAGAGGGTATTATGTAAGCACGGTAGGTCGAAATAAGCGTGCGATAGAACAGTACATAAGGAACCAGCTGCAGGAAGATTATACGGAAGACCAGATGAGTATAAAAGAGTACGTCGACCCGTTTACGGGTGAGCCAGTAAAAGAAGGCAAAAGATAAAAAGCCCCTTTAGGGGCAGCCCGGGAAAGCTGCGCGGTTGGCAGACTATACGATGAGCCTATAGGCTCGGCCCGGGACATGCCCCAAGGGGGCTTGTGCAAACCACCGGCACGGCCGGTGGTTATGATTATCCGATCGCGCCCGCAGGGAGGCGTCCCCGGACGCCTCCGTTGGGAATCATTG
>CADBKB010000085.1:2729-9057 GCA_902795095.1 Oscillospiraceae bacterium | reverse complement strand
ACAGCGCGGTGGACTCCGTGGTGTTGCCGTCGGCGTCGGTGCTGCTCACGGGCACCTGCTCGCAGAGGATCCTGTAATCCCCGCAGGTGATGCAGGTAAAGGTGAGGTCGGTATCGCCGTAGTCCTCGGTGTGCACGTGCTGGGTGCCGTCGGCAGCATAGGTATAGACTGTTTTTCCGTCCGCCGAAACCCATTTGCCCACCAGAGCCGCGTCGACGCTGCCGCCGGTGACGTCGGACAGGGCGGCATATTTATCCTTGATGCCGAGCTCCTCGTCGCTGACCGTCAGGGCCGAGAGCTTCTCAATGACGTTGACCTCCGTCTTCTTCGCGGCGCAGCCGACGTAGGACAGAACGAGCAAAAGGCACAGCGCTGCGCATACGATTCGTTTTTTCATTGCGGTTTCCTCCTGAATATTCTGTTGCTGTTTCCGTTTTTTATTGTACACCCCCACAGTGCGTCCGTCAAATACAGATGGATTTTTTTCAGACATTGCCCTTGCAAAACATGACAGAAGTAGTATACTAAAATTATAATAGAAGCAATCTGCCCTTCGAATGCTCCGGCCGCCGTTGCCGAAGCCTTCAGAACGCTTCTGAAAAAACAAATGCGAGAAGAAAAGGAGGAAATACCATGAAACGCACGCTATCCCTGCTCCTGGTCGTCGTGATGCTGGTCGGTCTGTTCGCCGGCCTGTCCCTGCCCACCGCGGCGGCGGACCCGATCACCGTCGAGAAGGAGCTCACCCTGACCGCCTGCCAGGAGCTGCCGGGCGGAAGGATCGATTTCTTCAGCGACCTGGAAAAGTACAGCAGAGTTTCCCCGATCGACAGCGTCGAGAAGGGCTGGTACCTGGAGCTGCCCCGCGGCATGAGCTGGGACTTCAATGAAGCCCGTGAGTTCTATATCAAGGGCACGCCCACGGAAACCGGCGATTTCTACGCCCGCTGGAACGTCACCCTGGAAGACGGCCAGCGCATCTACTTCGTCCTCTACCTGACGGTCAAGCCCACGAAGACCATCGACTCCGAGCAGACCGTCACGACAAAGCTGGGCGACGACTTCCCGACCACGTCGTTCACCGTCAGCCAGTACGTTGACGGCACGTACTACGCGGGCTGCCGTTTCGATGATGGCGAGCTGCCTCCCGGCATGGACTGGATCGCCGGCGAGGTGGACGCGCCGCGGCTGCTCTCCAAGAAGCCCACTGCCGCCGGCACCTACGTCTCCTTCTGGAAAATTCTCCTGGGCGACGGCACCCTCATCAACCACACCCTGACCGTCAAGGTCGCGCCTGCAAAGACGATCGAATCCACCCAGAACGTCACGCTGAAGTTCGAAGAGGATCCCGGTCACCTCACCATGGCCTTTGACAACGACGACTTCGTCGACTACTGTCATCTCGTCGAGGGCGAGCTGCCCTGGCCCATGGACTGGTCCTACGGCGGCGAGCCCGACCGCCCGTATCTGCATGAGGCTCCGAAGGTCCCCGGCGAGTACAAAGCCGTCTTTGAGATCACGCTGTACGACGGCACCCTGTTCCGCCACACCATGAACATCACCGTCGAGCCCACCAAGGTCTACAACTCCAGCCAGATGGTCAGCCTGACCGCCTTCGAGTACGCGAATGTCTATTTTGACGTAAACAAGTACAAGGAAGAATACGGCTACCAGGACTGTGAGCTCGTCGAGGGCGAGATTCCTCCCGGCATGGACTGGGGGTACGGCGAGGTCGATCCCCCGCGCATCTACGGCACCGTCGGCGAGGTGACCGCCACCCGTGCCAAGGAGCATTTCGAGCGGAACGATCCGTCGGGCACCTACGTGTCCAAGTGGAAGATCACCACGGGCGACGGCATCCTGATCAATCACACCCTCACCTGCATCGTCACCAAGGACGGCAACCCCTTCGTGGATGTGAAGGACTCCGACTACTACTTCAAGGCCGTCCTGTGGGCCGTGACCCACAATCCCCAGGTCACCAACGGCGTGGATCAGACCCACTTCGGCCCCGGCCAGACCTGCACCCGCGGCCAGGTCGTCACCTTCCTGTGGCGCGCCATGGGCTGCCCCGAGCCGAAGGTCAGCACGAATCCCTTCACCGACGTGAAGGAATCCGACTACTTCTATCAGCCCGTGCTGTGGGCTGTGGGCGAGGGCATCACCAACGGCATGTCCCCCACCACCTTCGGCCCCGCCCTGGGCTGCACCCGCGGCCAGGTCGTCACCTTCCTGTGGCGCACCGAGGGCGAGCCCGCCCCTGCCAGCAGCGAGAATCCCTTCACCGACGTGACGGATAAGGACTTCTACTATAACCCCGTGCTGTGGGCTGTGGAGCAGGGCATCACCAACGGCACCAGCCCCACCACCTTCGCCCCCAAGGCCACCTGCACGAGAGGCCAGATCGTCACCTTCCTCTACCGCGACCTGGCCCCGGTCAACACCCTGGCCAAGACCGATCTGCTCATGTACGTCGAGGACATCTTCACCGTCACAGGCCGCGGCGTGGTCGCCACCGGCCGGATCGCCAGCGGCAAGGTGAAGGTCGGCGACAAGATCCGCCTCATCGGCTCTGCCGACGGCGCGGCCAAGGACGAGACCTTCACCGTCGAGGGCATCGAGATGTTCAACAAGATGATGGACTCGGCGGAGACCGGCGACAACGTGGGCATTCTGCTGGGCAACATCGACAAGACCCTGGTTGCCCGCGGCGACGCCATGGTCGGCGCGAAGTCGGACCTGGTGCCCGTGACCCAGCTCAAGGGCACCCTCAAGCTCACGACGAGATAC
This sequence comes from Oscillospiraceae bacterium, assembly GCA_902795095.1. The sequence continues at coordinate 6,267 of CADBKB010000085.1, read as the reverse complement.
GACGGCGGCCGTCACAATCCCATCAACGACGGCTACAAGCCGCAGTTCTATGTCTCTACCAACGACGTCACCGGCACCGTTACCGGCCTGCCTGACGGCAAGCTGGATCCCGGCGGCGTAGCCTACAACGTCAGCGTCGATCTGATCAATCCCACCTTCGTCTATATCGGCCAGGAGGTCGCGGTCCGCGAGGGCGGCCGCACCGTCGGCACCTTCACCGTCAAAGAAATTCAGAAGTAAGCAAACCGCCCAACGGATCAACGGAACCATGCACCCCGATGCGCTCGCGCATCGGGGTGTTTTTACAGCCCCTCTCCCATGTGAGGGACTGTCAGCAGCTTCGTGTCGCTGCCGGACCGTGCGCCACGATCCGCATGCGTACAAACCATCGATTCACCGCCGTAGGGGCGCATGCCCACATGCGCCCGACTGCGTCTGTCCTGTTGGCTTGCAGCGGGCCGATGTGGGCATACGTTCGTGACGCTTCGAGTTCGGCCCCTACGCGGCGTTGCCCCGCAAACAGCTCCCTCCGCTGCTGTGTACGGCTTTGACGGTTCCAGATGAATTGACGGCACAGCCGTCATGAATTGCCGCTGCGCGGCATGAATTGGCTTCGCCATGAATTGAATTGCGCCTTCATGCCCCGCAGGGCAATTCATGCGCCGCAGGCGCAATTCATGTGCCGGCTGGCGCAATTCATAATCCGGCGATTTTTGTGTTTTTCTTCGATGCTCCCGGAAGGATATGGAATTATTCAACAATTTTTTCGTTGAAACGCATGGATATTATAGTATAATTACACTATAGCATCCCTGCGCCGCGCTGTGTAATGCAGGCGGCGCGGCGGACACAGATCATCCACAGGAGAAAAGGAGCGCATTATGAAACACACTTTGATCCGCCTGTGCGCCGCTGCTCTGGCGCTGATGCTTTGCCTGAGCTGCCTGGGCCCGGTGAGCTTCGCCGCCGACGAGCCCTACTGGGGCTCCTCCAGCGACAACGGCGACGGCACCTTCGACAACGACGCCTGCGTCGATTCCGACACCCCCGACCCCGACATCATCCGCGTGGGCGACGCCTACTACATGACCAGCACCTCCATGCACTTCTGCCCGGGCGTGCCCATCATGAAGTCCTATGACCTGGTCAACTGGAAGGTGGTCAGCTACGTCTACAACGTCCTGGACGACTACGACCAGCTCGCCATGCGCAGCGGCCGGTACGACTACGGCAAGGGCTCCTGGGCCACCAGCCTGCGCTACCGCGAATACGACAAGAAATTCTACCTTTCCCACACCTGCAACACCACCAACAAGACCTATTTCTACCGCACCGACGACATTGAAAACGGCACCTGGGAGCAGTTCTCCGTCTGCAATACCTTCTATCACGACGGCTCCATGCTCTTCGAGGGGGAGGACATCTACATGTTCTCCGGCTCCGGCACCATCAGCGTGGACAAGCTCAAGCCCGACTTCTCCGGCTCGGAGTGGAAAAAGTCCATCATCACCGGCCAGATGACCTCCGACGTCTGCGGCAGGAACAACACCTTCTTAGAGGCCACCCATGCCTACAAGGTGGGCGACACCTACTATGTGTTCATGTGCACCTGGCCCTCCGGCGCGGGCAAGCAGCAGCTCGTCTGGAAGTCCAAGACCGTGGACGGCCCCTACGAGGGCAAGGTCATCATCGACGACTCCTACGGCCGCAGCGAGGGCCTGGCCCAGGGCGGCATCGTGGACATGGTGGACGGCAGCACCCAGACAGAGGGCAAGTGGATGGGCTTCTTCATGCACCTGCGCGGCGCGGCGGGCCGCGGCCTGGCCCTGACCCCCTGCACCTTCGACGCCGACGGCTGGCCCGTGGTGGCCAACGCCAGCGGCAAGGCCTCCCGGTCCGACCGGGCGGCGGTGCCCGTGGAGGGGACCTTCGCGAAGGAGAGCATCGTGGAGTCCACGGAGTTCGACAACGGCGAGACCCGCCCGGCCTGGACCCTGCAGGCCCCGCCGAAGAACGCCGTCGAGCCCGAGCGCTACGCCTACAACGGCTCCAACCTGCCCCTGGGCTTTGAATGGAACCACATGCCCGACAACCGCTACTGGTCCATGACCGAGCGGGCGGGCTACCTGCGCCTGACCAACGGGACCACCGCCACCTCCATGACCGACTGCCGCAACGTGCTCACCGCCCGCACCTTCGGCCCCCAGTGCTGGGGCCATGTGGCCATGGAGATCGACGGCATGCGCGACGGCGACATCGCCGGCTTCGGCGCCTTCCACCGCAGCTACGGCTACCTGGCCGTGCGCGTCGAGGGAGACAAAAAGTACATCGTCTACCGCCAGCGCAACGGCGACAGCCAGGACGCGTCCTTCTCCAACAACGACCCCTGGATCGAGGACGTGCTCGAGGAGCTGGATCCCGGCACCTCCCGTGTGTACTTCAAGACCTGGTTCGACTACCGCACCTACCGCAACGAGTACGCCCACTTCTATTACAGCACCGACAGCGTCAACTGGATCGATCCCGGCAAGTCCCGCAAGGTGGAGTTCGGCTATCCGACCCATTTCGACGGCTGCCGCTTCGGCATCTTCAACTTCGCCACCAAGCAGGCCGGCGGCTACGTGGACTTCGACTACTTTGCCCTCGGCGACACGGAGATGAAGGACGACCCCAGCGACCACGCTCACAACTATGTGGACGAGGTCACGGCCCCCGGCTGCCTGGAGGGCGGCTACACCACCGCCACCTGCTCCATCTGCGGCCGGAGCTACAAGCACGACTACACCGACGCCCTGGGCCACGACTGGGACGACGGGTCTGTCATCCTGGAGCCCACGGAGGAGGGTCCCGGCTACATGATCTTCACCTGCGCGCGCTGCGGCGAGACCCGGGTCAAGAAGATCCCCAGGTACGGCCCGCATCTGCAGGAAAGCATCGACTTCTCCAAGCCCTCCCCGGACTATGAGATCATCGGCGAAACGGCGGCGCGGCCCACCCCCACCGGCCTGGAGATCAAGGCCACCCGCAACGCCGTGGAGCCCTGCAACGACCAGAACTCCGGCGATCAGGCCAACACCCCCGAGGATCTGATCCGGATCCCGCTGACCTCCACGATGCCCTGGACCGCCACGCTGGAATTTGACTTTGACCCCACCGCGAACAACGGCTACTATCAGTTCTTCGGCTTCTATGCCGCCGACGGCGAGGATTATCAGAACATGTGCGGCATCCGCGGCGGCGACGGCGCCCTGCAGAACTTCCTGCGCGTGGACGGCGCTGTCACCGCCGACAGCGACGACCTCAATTCCACCCCGGGCCTGTCCGCCGCGGGCACCTACTGGTTCCGCATCGAGCAGCTCGGCGACGGCGCCTATGCCTGCTATCGCTCCTCCGACGGCGAGAATTTCACCGAGATGTTCCGCTATGAGGATACCGGCATCGAAGGCGAATACCTGATCATCGACGCCTACACCGGCATGACCGAGGGCTACACCTTCACCCTGAAGTCCCTGTCCTTCGGCGCGGCGGACGGCGCTCA
>CADBKB010000085.1:0-2703 GCA_902795095.1 Oscillospiraceae bacterium | reverse complement strand
CTGGACAGAAGCAAGTATACAGGCGAGACCCTGGCAGAGCTCGACCGGGCAGTGGAGGCCGCCCGGGCCGTGCTGGTGAACGAGGACGCGGCGCAAGACGAGGTCGACGCCGCCGCCCAGGCCGTCACCGACGCCATCGACGCCCTGGAGGAAAAACCGGCCTTCCTGTTCGACGACGTCAAGGACGAGGGCAAGTTCTATTACGATCCGGTCTACTGGGCCTACTACGCCGAGCCCCAGATCACCAACGGCCTCACCGCCACCACCTTCGGCCCCGACGCCGGCTGCACCAGAGCCCAGGTGGTCACCTTCCTGTGGCGCGCCGCCGGCTGCCCGACCATCTCGCTGAACATTCCGGAGGGCGAGGACAGCCCCATGCCCTTCACCGACGTGGACGGCGGCAGCTACTATTTTAACGCGGTGCTCTGGGCAAAGCTGACGCACATCACCGAGGGTACCACCGCGACGACCTTCTCCCCGAACGCCACCTGCACCAGAGGCCAGATCGTCACCTTCCTGTGGCGGTTCAAGGGCCAGCAGGCGCCGAAGAGCACCGATACGCCCTTCACAGACCTCAAGCCGAACGGCTTCTACAAAGACGCCGTGGCCTGGGCGGTGGAGAACAGCATCACCAACGGCATGAGCGCGACCGCCTTCGGCCCGGACGCCACCTGCACGCGAGGTCAGGTCGTGACCTTCCTGCAGCGGGCCGCGGGCGCATAACGCAATCAAAACCCAGTCAATGGCGGGGCGCTTCGGCAGCCCCGCTATTGACTTTTTTCTATGGCTGCAGTATAATGCCTATATGTTCGTATTCGTTAGAATACGAAGCCGGACGACAGCCGGCGGAACCATCCCCATTCGGGACGACGAACTGAAAAAGGAGCGCTTACGATGAAAAAACAAATTCTCTACATTCTCTTGATCCTGGCGCTGGTGTTGACGGTCCTGCCGCAGACAGCTCTGCTCGCGGAGGAGCCCGCATGTGCGCATGAGCATCTTGCGCCGCGTACCCAACGTTTTGAAAACACCAGAGGCGATTTTGTTTATTTGCTTTGGCAGATGGCCGGCTGCCCGGAGCCGACGATCGAAAACCCATGGGAAGATGTTTCACCGACGGATCCATTTTATAAAGCCGTCCTGTGGGCAAAAGAGAATCACATTTCCAACGGGCTGACAGAAACCAGCTTTCGCCCGGAGGCTTCGCAGGTAAGGGGACAGGCTGTGACCTTGCTGTGGCGCGCATCCGGTTATCCGGAGCCCAGGAATCCCGATACGTACTTCTCCGATCTGAAACCCGGCGCCTACTATGAGAAAGCCGTGACATGGGCTGCCGAGCAGGACTGGATCGACCTGAACGCCGGCGAGAAGAATTTCTGGCCCGATTATAGGGTGGGCCATTTCCTTTGGGAAGGGACGGTCTGCGAGGACTGCGGAAGGTTTGTGAAAACCGAAAAACTGACCCTCTGCGATGTGCTGATCGATCAGGGCATTTGCGGCGACGACCTGACCTGGAGCCTCATCAACGGCACCCTGACCATCACCGGTAGCGGTGATATGGAGGATTATGTGGCGGGCTCCGCCCCATGGGGAGCATACAGCAATCAGATTACATCTTTGGAGCTTCCCGAGGGTCTGACGCACATCGGCGATTACGCGTTTCGTTCCTGCTCCTCGCTGGAGCATGCGGAAATTCCGGCCGGCGTGACAAGCATCGGCGAATGGGCCTTTAACAGCTGCGCTGCCCTGCGGCAGCTGACGATCCCGGAGGGCGTGACGGACATCGGCGAAGGGGCGTTCAGCGCCTGTGGAAGCCTGACGGATCTGACGATCCCGAAGAACGTAACGAGCATCAGCCCTTCCCTGTGCATGTCCTGCACAAACCTGGAGCATGTGACGCTGCCGGAGGGTGTGACGGACATCGGCGACGAGGCGTTTGCGCAATGCATTGCTCTGGAAAATGTCACGATTCCGGACAGCGTGACGCATGTCGGATTTGAAGCATTCAGAGATACGGCATATTCTTACGACGAGGAAAACTGGGTTGACGGGATCCTGTATCTCGACCGCTGGGCGATCGACGCAGAAAGAAACCACAATGAGGTACAGCTCCTGCCCGGCACAAAGGGGATCTCCGATGCGTTATTCTATGATAACGACGCACTGGAAGACGTAACCCTCCCCGAGGGCCTGACAAGCATCGGCAGAGCTGCGTTCGCAGAATGCTTCTGTCTGACGGACATGGAAATTCCGGCCAGCGTGACGCGCATCGGCAGATATGCGTTCGACAGCTGCGACAGCCTTGCAGGCATAACGATTACGAACAGGGAATGTGTCATCGAAGAGGTGGAACAACGGCCTGAGCTGACCCTCGGAGACCCGAAAATCACGGCGCTTTATGGTTACGCCGGTTCCACAGTACAGGCCTATGCCGAAAGAAACGGCCATCGGTTCGTCGCACTGAGCGAGAAGGTCCCCTTTGTGGACGTTCCTGCCAATGCGTTCTACGCCGACCCCGTGGCCTGGGCGGTGGAGAGCAAGATCACCAACGGCGTGGACAAGACCCACTTCGGCCCCGATCAGGGCTGCACGCGCGGCCATGTCGTGACCTTCCTGTGGCGCGCCGCCGGCTGCCCGGAGCCCGAAACTCCCAAGACCGCCTTCACCGACCTGAAGCCCGGCGCCTTCTATGAAACCGCCGTG
>CADBKB010000084.1 GCA_902795095.1 Oscillospiraceae bacterium | reverse complement strand
TAGGCGCCGTTCTGCGCGCCCTTTTTCTTCTCGCTGAAGAAGGGACCCTCCATCTGGATGCCCTGGAGCTTGGAGCTGCCGGCGGGCTTCTGCGCGTGGAGCTTCGCCGCGGTGGCGAAGGCCTTTTCCAGCACGTCGTAGGGCAGGGTCATGGAGGCGGGGGCGAAGGAGGTGACGCCGTTGGCGCCCAGATAGGCGGCCATGCGGGCCACGCCCTCGTAGCTGCCGTCGGAGAAGTCGGCGTTGGAGTTGCCGTGGTTGTGGACGTCGATCAGGCCGGGGATGACGTACGCGCCGCCCAGGTCCACACCCTCGATGTCGCCGACGTCGCCTCCCCACACACTGACGAAGCGACCGTCCTCAACGTCGAAGCCGCCGTGTACAAACTGAAAATCTTCGGTAAAAATGTTTGCGTTTTTGAATATCATAGGTGCCTCCTTCTCGGATTCAACGGATCTCCGGCAGCGAAGCCGCCGCCACGGACTGGCCCACGCGGCGCATCCGCTCGTCGGGCAGCATGACATTCACGCTCTCGGCGATGGCGGGGTACTCGTCGCGCAGGATCTTCTTGCAGTTCTCCATAATGATCTCGCCGCCGCGGCCGGACATGACGCGCCCGAGCACGATCAGATGGCAAATATCATAAAAATGGCAGTAGAGGTTGATGGTGTGGGCCAGGTAGCAGCCGATGGACTCGTAGATCTTCACGGCCCGGGGATCGTCCTGCTCGATCAGCGCCTGCACCGCCAGGAGCTTCTCGGCGGGGGTGAGGGAGGGGTCGAGCTCGATGCCGGCGGCGGGGGCCAGCTTGATGACGGCATCCTGGGAGAAGTACTTGCAGCCCACGCCGACGTCGGTGGACCACTCGTCGGCCATGGCCTTTTCGTTCAGATCCACGGGGGCGAAGGCCAGCTCATTGAACCAGCCCAGCACGTTGCCCTTGCGGTCCACATAGCCCACGGCCTCGCTGGTGCCCATGGCCATGCCCATGACGCCCTTGACGCCCATGCTCATGGCGCCCACCAGGGCGGTCACGTCGCCGTCGTTGGCCACGACGATGGGCACGTCGCCGATTTCCAGTGCGGCGCGGTCAAAGATGGTCTTGACCTGCTTGCGGATCTCCTTCTCCCTCGGCACCTTGATGAACAGGGCCGAGACCATGGGCGCGTTGCCGATGAACACGCCCGCGGAGCTGACGCCGATGGCGTCCACCCGGGGCATCTTGGAGGCCGCGGTGCGGAAGGCGGAGACGATCTCATTGAAATGGTACTGGGGATCCGGCTCCGTCTTGGGATGCCAGACCACCTCTTCGGAATAGACGCACTCCCCGTCGATCACCGCGGAGACCTTGCGGTCGGAGCCGCCGGCGTCGAAGCCGATGCGGCAGCCGTCGAGATGGCCGCCCACGCTGACGGAGGCGTCGTTTTCCGCGGGGAAGCTCGCCTCGTCGCAGTCCACGATCTCGAAGCCGTTCTCGTACACGTCCTGCATGAACTGCACGTCGAACCAGCGCACGCCGTTCTCGCCCGTGCCGTCCTCGAAGTAGACATAGTCCCGCTGCAGGTGCTGCGCGATCTCGCTGGCGCCCAGCAGATAGACCTTGAAACCGCCGATGGACCAGAGCAGGAACTTGACGTAGCGCTCCACAAAGCGGTAATCCGCCGCGGCCATCTCGGGGGTGTTGTAGATTTTCGTGCTGCGGACGGTGATTTTTCCGTCGTTGCGCTCCACCGCGATGGAGATCGGGTGGGTCGCGCCCTTCAGGTAGGCGTCCATCCATGCCCCGAAGGGAATGAAGTCGCCGTCTAGCTCGGGCAGGTTCTTGAGCTGATATTCAATGCCCAGGTAATTCATAGGTCCTCCAATCACTGCTGCAGGCTCTGTGCGACCTCGCGCACGATGGCCTCCATCTCATCCCAATGTGCTTCCATATCCGCCACCAGGTGAAGCTGCGTTCTGGCGCGCACCAGATTGTGCTCCGGGTAGGCAGTTTTGAAGTATTGATCGCCCTCCAGATAGTCCGTGAGGAAGCGGACGCCCAGCTCCAGGGTGATGATCCTGGCGCCCCAGGGCAGCATGCGGATCTCCGCCTCGGTCATGCTGGGACAGGCGCGCATATAGCCCTGGGTATAGGTGCGGTAGAGGTCCAGGTCGATGTGGACCTTGTTGAGGTCGGGCTCGTCCTCGGCGGCGGTGGATGCGCCGAAGCGGATCGAGTCGCCGTAGTCGTACAGGCTCAGGCCCGGCATGACGGTGTCGAGATCCAGCACGCACAGGGCCTTGCGGGTATCCCGGTCGAGCAGAACATTGTTGAGCTTGGTATCGTTATGGGTCACGCGCAGGGGCAGCTCGCCGGATTCGCGCATGCGCTGCAGCAGGCCCGCCTCGCCCTTGCGGGCCATGATGAAACCGATCTCCTGCTCCACGGACTTGGCGCGGTTGCACATATCCTGCTCCAGGGCGTCCTCGAAGAGCACATAGCGGTTGACGGTGTTGTGGAACTCGGGAATGGTCTCGTGGAGCTTCTCTGCCGGAAAGTCCCGCAGCATCTCCTGGAAATGGCCGAAGGCCATGGCGCTCTCATAGAAATCCTCGGGGGTCTCCGCTGCCTCCAGGCAGAAACCGCCCACAAATTCATACACGCGCCAATATTCGCCGCGGGAATCCTTGTGGTAGAACTTGCCGCCGTCGGCGGGGATGAAATGCAGGGCGCTGCGGGGATCATCCACCCGCTTGCGCAAAAATTCCGACACCGCGCTGACGTTCTCCATCAGCGACTCGGGATCCTTGAACACATTCTTGTTGATGCGCTGCAGGATATACTCTTTCCCGGTGTCGGTCGTGACCTTGTATGTATAGTTGATATGGCCGTGTCCGAATACCTTGCATTCGACCGGCGTGCCTTCTACATGAAAGTAGTTGATAGCCTTCTGCATGTCGATCCTCCAGGGCGGGCCGTGATATCCCGCATTTTGATAAAATACACTCAAATATTCTATCATTTTTCATGGAGAATATCAACAAAAAAATGCCCTCCGGACGCGAAAAATGTCGAACAGGGGACGGCCCCGGGCCGAATCCCGGGGCCGTCCCCTGTGCAGTTTCACTTGCGGCGGCGCATCGGCCAGCGGCGCAGCTCCGCCTCCGGGTCCTCCCGGCGGTGGGTGGCGTCCAGATAGCCCAGGACCGCCACGCCCAGGGCCGACAGGGCGTCGATGATGAGGTCCTTCATGGTATCGGCCAGGGCCCCGTGGCCCGCCAGGGCGACGCCCGTCTGGGTGGTGTGCTTCTGCATGTTGAGCCCCAGCGCGCCGTCCATGGCGAACTCATAGACCTCCCACAGCGCGCCCACGGCCAGGGCAAAGCAGAACGCGAACAGCGCCACAAAGAACGGGCTCAGCGATACGCGCACCTGCTCGCTGCGGTTGAGCACATCCACCAGGATAAAGCCCAGCGCCCCCAGCATCGCGCCGGAGAAGGCGTGCAGCAGCGTATCCCAGTGGGGCACCCGATAGAAGAAGTCCCAGACCTCGCCGAGATAGATGGCGCAGTAGAGAAAGACGAAATAGAGAATGTAGATGCCATGGGGCAGGATGATTTTCCATCTGCGCGCCAGGATCGACGGCAGCAGCGACACCAGCAGGCCCAGCAGGCACTGCACCAGCACCAGGGCATAGTCGCTCTTGGTCTTGACATAGGTGGCACTCTCGGGGCTGACCGCCGGTGCGCTGATGATGCGCACGATGGCATAGACCGCGCTCAGGGCCAGCGACAGCACCAGGATCATGCCCGTCAGCTTTTCCACACGCCGCTTCCGGTCCTTCACGGCTTCTCCTTTCTCCTGTAGATGAGATAAACGACCAGCTCCGCCGCGGCGCACGCGGGGATGGCGGCCAGGGCGTCGAGCACCGAATGCTGCTTGATAAAGAACGTGGCCAGGATGATGACGGCCACCTGGATCGCCAGCAGCGCCTTCCAGAGCCGGGAAGCGTCCCGGCAGCGGAACCAGACGGAGATCAGCCCCAGCGAATAGGCCACATGCAGCGACGGCAGCACCCCCGTGGGGGTGTCGAAGCTGTAGAGGAAGCCGATGATCCGGGTCAAAGCATTGTCCCGGGGGAACACGGCTGGCCGCAGCAGCTGGATGCTGGGATAGAGGATGTAGCAGGCCATGCCCAGGACCTGGGTGACCATGATGTAGACGGACAGAGCCCGGAAGCTGCCGATATCATACAGGACGAACCAGGCGAGGCTGCCCGCCACCAGGGCATACCAGATCACATAGGGCAGCACGAACCATTCGCAGAACGGAATCGCATCGTCCAGGGCGCAGTGGATCACATGGCACCGCGCCGGCGGGATGAGATTCTCCGTGATGAAATACAGGGCAAAATAGACGATCCAGCCGGACAGCAGAAGAAGGTGGGAATACTCCGGCGTGGGGAGGGTGCGAAGCCGCAGCTTCCGATAGTCGACCACAGGCTTTTTCATTGGCTCGCCTCCCGGTTGGTGGGATAGCTCCGCTTGGGCAGATTGGGGTAAGGGATCACCGTGTGCAGGGGCTGGGCCTCGGCGATCTCGGTGATGCGCGCCATCAGCGCCTGCTTGATGCGCTCGCGCTCGGCGGCGATGGGCGCCTCCGGGTCAAACGCCACCGGCTCCCCGAAGAACAGCTTTCGCAGCCGCGGTGCCAGATACATGGGCACAAAGGTCAGGGCCTTCCCCGTCCGCTTGTGGTAGATCCGCCCCAGGTCGATGAACCGGTCCTGGAAATCGTAGACGATGCGGTTGTGGGCCAGCTCATGCTCCGGGAAGATGACTACGCTGGTGCCCTCGCTCAGAGCGCGGACGGTGGTGCGGAAGGTGGTGATGATCCGGTTGTCCCGGTAGACGGGGATGGTGGCGGCATTGTTGAAAATCAGCACGCACAGCGGCGCGATCAGATACGACGCGATGCGGTAGATCCAGCGCACCGCCCGGGGCTTTTTCGACCAGAAGTCCTGATAGGCATAGGCCGGCACCTCCCGCAGCGCCATCATCTGCCCGGCGCACCAGGTGCAGCTTTTGCGCGGCATATAGAGCTCGCCCACGATGGGGCCGTGCATCTGGCAGTGATTGCCCACAAACACGACCGCCTCGTCGGGGAGTGCGTCCTCCCCCACCGTTTCTATTTTCGGATACACCAGCCGGACGATCCCGCGGATCATCCGAAAGGCCCAGACCGGTTTCCTGCCGTACAAGCGTGCTCCTCCAAACAGACATATGATTTCCATTGGGATAAAATACCATAAAAGTATTATACCACACCATTGCAAGCGGCGCACCATGCAAAAACCCGGCAGCGCCCAAGGGCCCTGCCGGGTGCGGTATCGCGGCGTCGCCTTGGGCAGCCGCCTTCCTCAATCGTTCAAAACCTCAATGTGGGTATTGTCGAAAACGGTGAGCGAGCCAAAGAGCGTCACCTTCGTGCCGACGAGATAAGTTCCCCCTACATCCCCTATCTTATGGTATTTCGTATACTGCCAGGCGATGGCATGCCAGCCGCCGCTGCCGCCGTCCTTATATTGGACGCGAATCGGGATCATTACGATCACAAGGATCACAATCAGCACGGTGATCAGAAACTTCTTCATACAGTTCCCTCCCCTCAAAGATGTGTTATATGGGCTTGTTCTACATCATTATACCATAGAAAAATCACCCCCGCAACCGGGATCCGGCTGCGGGGATATAAAAAGTGACGAAACCGTCCGTGGACGCGCTTATCCCTTCGCGCCGCCGAAGGTCAGGCAGCCCCAGTCGATGTCGGGATCCCAGTTCTGGGAGACGATGTCGGTGTCCACCAGCTCCAGGTCTTCGGCGATTTTCTCCAGCGTCTCGAATGAGCCCTGGGAGCTGAGGGAAATCGCGCAGCCGCGGTCGGCGTCGTAGAGTACCAGGCTTCTGCCCACGGCGCCATACGCTTCCGTTTCAATATAGAGCGCCTCCATGCCGCGGATCGAAGAGAACGCCTCGGCGTACCGAAGCGCGGCCCTGCCCGCCGTACCCGTATCGCCGTCGCTGTTCGAAAAGGTGCATTCGCACAGCCGCGGCGTGAAAAAGCACGCCCGCCGCCTTTCCAGCAGCCGTTCGGCGGCGATCTGCCTGAGCCGTTCGCGCTCCTCCTCCTCCCGTTTTTTTTGGGCGCATTCGCACAGACAGCGCACCGGCTTCGTAAACGCGCCGCACGATATAACGTGCTCCTTTTTGGTTCGGCACTTCCCGCAGAAAAGCAGGCCGTTTTCGTAGTAATCGCCCGCCTCTTCCCGTATGCTGCGGCGGGAGGCCTCCGCCGCTTTTTGCAGCGCCGCGGTATAAAAGTCTGTCTGCTCCATCGTTTGCTCCTCCCTTAAGTCTCAGGGCCGCCGTCACAACTCCGTATACTTCGCCGCATTCCCCTTTGCCTTATCCACAGGGTACTTGGCCTCATTCTGAGACATCTTCTTATTCACGATCACGT
>CADBKB010000083.1 GCA_902795095.1 Oscillospiraceae bacterium | reverse complement strand
CGCCGTAGGGCGGCCAGACCCCTGGCCGCCGCGGGCATTGACCTGATGCATACGATGTTGATAGTTCCCAACGGGCGCATGTGGGACAGCGAGCCTACGGGCGCGGTGCAAGCGGACGCATGTCAAAAGGGCGGCCTGGTTCCGGCCGCCCTTCGTGCGTCTGTTCGATTGGATTACGGCAGGTCGTCCTGCAGGGGCGGAATGTCCGCGCCGCCGTCCGGCATATCGGCCTTGCGCAGCAGGCTCAGGATCTTCTGGCCGACACGGTGCATCAGATGAACGATCGGCCTGCGCAGCAGGGTCATTATGATGACCACCACCAGGCAGAAGATCAGCAGGGCCGCGGCATAGAAGTAATCGCCGTGGAGAATGCGCTTGCCGATGGCGCACATGACCAGGATCGGGAAAAAGCTGCCCAGCTCGACGGCAATCAGAAACTCATGGAACCGCATCCGGGTCCTGGCGGCGGCATAGGGAATGATGCCGTTGGGCACCACCGGGATCAGGCAGGCCATGGCGGTCATATAGCCGGGGTACTGGGCGCCCTGGAGGAAGTTGACCTTCTCCGAAAAGCGCGAGACGTATTTGTCCATTTTCTGTCCCAGCACGCGGGCCAGGTAGAATACCACCAGATTGGACAGGACATAGGAGATGTGGCAGATAAGGAAGCCCTTCAGAGTGCCGTAGACAATGCCGGCGGCGATCTGGATGGGCGCGCCGGGCAGGATGATGCTCACCGGCTGCAGGAATGCCAGCAGGGCAGTGCTGAGGATGCCGCTGATGCGGTTCTGGCTGCCGAGATAGGCGGCGATCTTTTCCTCGTCGCCGCTGCGCAGCAGGGGCAGCAGCTCCGGCAGCGCCTGGCCGAAGGCCAGATACACCAGGCCGATGAGCACACCGGCGCAGAGCAAGAGCAGGCCGGTGCGCATCAGCAGGGCGCGCTTATCTGCCTGCGCCCACCGCTCGCGAAGCATGGAAATGAGCTTTTTCATACGGACTCCAAATCAGGTATGCTGCGCCGGAAAACGGTCGGGGCAGCGGAATGATCAATAATAGGTATAGGCCATGGCGAAAACGATGAAGACCACGGCAAGAATGCCGATCACCGTGGAAACAATGCCGATCACCAGGCCAATGATGCCCATGGTTCGGCCGTTCCTGGCCTGCTGGGGCAGGAAGCCGTAATCATTGAGACAGTGCTTTGCCTTGCTCATGGCGATGGCGGAGAAGATAATGCCCAGGACCGAGATGAGCAGGGAGCAGATCAGACCCGCCAGGCCCCAGTTGAACACGGAATCGGCCACGCCGGGAGGAATGAGGGAATCCGGGGAGGCGTACACGGGAGCGGCGTATTCCGGCGCGCTCTCCGTCACCGGGGTGTACATGGGGGCGGTGGGCTGAGGAGCGTCCATGATGGGCGCGGCCTTGGCGGGCTCGGGATCGGGGGTCAGGACAGGGGCCTCCGGCAGGACCGGAGCGCCGCATGCGGTGCAAAATTTCGCACCGTCGGGAAGGCTTGCGCCACAGGAATTGCAGAACATGGGAATCCTCCTTTATCTGTATGGATTATGGGAACAAAACACGGAATGCGGCAGGGATCCGGCGGATGACGTCGGCGAGGCAGCCCCTGGAGAAGAGGACGAGCCCCACGACGACCACCGCGACGATCAGCGCCACAAGGGCGACGAGACAGGCCTGGGTATAGCTGCGAAGATTGAGATTGCGGGTCTTCACGGCCACGATGATCGCGCAGATCAACCCGATCCCAGGGATCAGATACAGCAGGCCGTAGCCGACGTAAGCCAGGGGAGACAGGGGGCGAAGCCGCGCAGGATCGACATTGTACATGGGAACCTCCAATCATTTGCATATGACCATCGGTTCAATTGTACAGAGCCTTCATAGATTTGTCAACTATCGTATGGATCATCCTCGGAGGGGGTCGTGTCCTCCTCCGTATCGGCTGCCTCCTCCGATATCTCTCCGTCCTCGGGCGGGTCCTCCGGGTTTTCGCCGGTCTGCGCAGCCTCTCCGTCCGCGGCCTGCGTCCCCTCGGGGGGCTCCGGGGCGGCGATGATGGCGTCGGACAGGGTACGGCCGTTGGCGCTGTGGAACACATTGTCGATGGCAGGGTACATGTTGCTGATGGTGCCGCGGGTGGCGTAAACGGCATAGCTCTTGAACAGCACCGGGCACAGCATCCCGTAGGCCATGACGGAGGAATGGAGGTTATAGTAGTTGCCGGAGTTCTCCATGGCGGCCCGGCACATATTGGTCAGATCATTGGAGTAGATGAAACCGTAGCACAGGGCGCCGCCGTCGAAGAAGGGGGAGAGGTCGAAGGTGGGCGACAGCCGGGCCTCACCCAGGTAGAGGTCGAAGTCGCCGGCGTACAGGCGGTCGAGGTAGGCCCGTTCGTTCACCGCGTCCACCGTCAGATGAATGTCGTATTTCTCCGCCTCGGCGGCGATGAACTCCGCCGCGTCCACCCGGCGGGGATCGGAACTGCACACCAGGAAGACCGCCTCGGAGGTCTTGGCCCGGGTGACGCGCACAGCCTCGCCGAATTTCTCCGGGGCGTAGTCGTACTGGGCGGCCAGGCCCTCGTCGTAAAAGCTGGACAGGGGAGAGGCGGGCAGAACGGCGGCTTCGGCATAGCCGTGATAGAGCTCCGTGGCGATGGCCTTGCGGTCGATGATGTTGGTCAGCGCCACCCGCAGCTCTGTCAGAGAGAACAGACCGTGGTGGACGTTGAAGCCCACATAGTCCATGATGGTGGTGGAGCAGTTCCACAGCTCATAATCGCAGTGGTAATCCACATAGGCCGCGGAGTTGGGATCGGTGCACACCACGCTGGTGACGCCGTACTCAAAGTCGTCGCGGACATCCGTGGGGGAGGCGGTGGGCACCAGGTCGATGCCGGGCACCGAAACCACCGCGTCATAGGCGTCCTGCCACCAGTAGCCGTTGCGCACCAGGGTATTGGTGTAGCGCTCCTGGACCAGACGGTAGGGACCGGTGCCCCGGGGGGCGTTCGATTCCACGCTGTCGGCCTGAACGATGGGCACATCCAGCAGCAGGGTCAGGTTTTCGTAGGGGATCGAGGTGCGGAAGACCACAGTGCTGCTGTCGGGGGTGTCGATGCCCGCCAGAGCGTAAAACCGCTGCCCGTACACCGGGGAATTCATGGCGGCCCGGTAGGAGGCTGCCACATCGGCGGAGGTGAGGCGCGTGCCGTCCCAGAACTGCACCCCCGGCACCAGATGCACCGTGTACTGCTGCAGATCCGACGAGACGTCGTAATACTCGCACAGCACCGGCTCCACCTCGAAGCCCGAGGTGACGGTGAACAGGCTCTCGTAGAGCAGCGAGAGAATGGTGCGGTTGGTGAGGCTGGTGCACTGGAAGGGATTCAGACCGAACTGGCTCTGATAGGCCAGGCCGAAGTTGGTCACGATGGGTTCCTTCTCCTGCGTGACAGCGTCGGAGATGATGTGGTTGGATTCGCTTCCGGCGTCAGTTTTCTCCGGCCTGGACTGGGCGCAGCCGGAGAGGATCAGCGCCAGGCACACCGTGAGCAGGATCAGACGTTTGGCCAAGGGCCTCCCTCCTTTCTGGCCGGCAGCTCGATGATGGCCGCCTGGGCACCCCGGTCGAAGCCGGTGTGGCGATGCGACCAGAAGCGCTCCGGCTGACAGTGGGTGCAGTCCGGGCTGACGTCGATGATCCCGACGCCGGCGCGGCGAAGCCAGAGCCGGTTGAGCTCCTTTAAGTTAACATAATATTTCTCGCCCGCAGGACGGATGGCGGCCTCCGCGGCCCCGCCCAGGGCGCTGCGCATGGCCTCCGGCACCTCGGGGCCCGTCTCAAAGCAGCACGGGCCGATGCAGGGGCCGATGGCGGCGCGCAGATCCGCGGGGCTTGTGCCGAATTCCCGGACCATGGCCTCCACGGCCTTCGCGGCGATGCCTGCGCCTGTGCCGCGCCAGCCGGCATGCACCGCGCCAACGGCGCCGCGCACGGGATCATAGAGCAGGATCGGGGTGCAGTCGGCGGAGAAGACCGCCAGGGCGACGCCGGGCTCGTCGGTGATCAGACCGTCGCAGTCATGGCTGACCTCCCGGGCCAGACCCTCGCCCCGATCGGCTGCGCCCACACGGCGCACGATATCGGAATGGATCTGATGGGTGAAAACGAGATCATCCGGGCGGAAGCCCACGGCAGCGCCGAGGATCCCGTAGTTTTTTTGCACGTTCTCCGGCGTGTCGCCCCGGTGGGTGCCCAGGTTGAGGCTGGACAGATACCCCCGGGAAACGCCGCCGTAGCGGGTGGAAAAGCAGTGGATCGCCCCGTCCAGGGCGTCGGCGCAAAGATATTCCAGGGCGCCGTCCCGGTGTACGCGAAAGCTCATATCACTGCTTGCCCAGATTGGCCAGATCCTTGTCGCGGCAGCATTTCTTGTATTTTTTGCCGCTGCCGCAGGGGCACGGATCGTTGGGGCCGATCTTCACCTGCTTGCGCACAGGCTGCCGCTTGACGGTCCTGTCGCTGCCGCCGCCCTCGGCGGTGATGGTGGCCACCTTCTGGCGCTTGACCTCCTCGTCGGTGCGCAGCTGGAAGGTGAACAGACGGCGGACAGTCTCCTCGCGGATGGCATTGGTCATGCCCTCGAACATCTCGTAGCCTTCCTTCTTATAGGTGTCCACGGGATTGTGCTGGCCGTAGGCCCGCAGGCTGATGCCCTGGCGCAGGTCGGTCATGGCATCGATATGGTCCATCCAATATTCGTCCACCACCCGCAGCAGGATCACACGCTCCACCTCGCGCATGGTGGTCTCGCCGTAGCGGGCCTCCTTTTCGGCATAGGTCCGGTGCATGGCGTCCAGGAGCTTTTCCTCCAGCTCCTCCGCCTGCAGGCCGGACAGCTCCGCATCGGAGATGCTGACCGCGCCCTTGGGCAGATAGACGCCCTCGAACTGGGCAAGCAGCTCGTCGAGCTGGGCCCGGTCCGCCAGGTAGCTCAGGTGACCGTAGCAGTCGGCCACCCGGGTCTGCACCACGTAGCGCAGCATACCCTCGATGGTGCGGCTCAGATCCTCGCCTTCGAGGACCTGGCGGCGCTGGTCATAGATGACCTTGCGCTGGGTGTTCATGACGTCGTCGTATTCCAGCACGGTTTTACGGGTCTGGAAGTTGCGGCTCTCCACGTTCTTCTGGGCGTTCTCGATGGCGCCGGAGAGAATCTTGGCGTCGATGGGGGTGTCCTCGTCGATCTTCAGAGCATCCATCATGTTGATCATGCGCTCGCTGCCGAACAGGCGCATGACGTCGTCCTCCATGGACAGGTAGAAGCGGGTCTCGCCGGGATCGCCCTGGCGGCCGGAACGGCCGCGGAGCTGATTGTCGATGCGGCGGGATTCATGGCGCTCGGTGCCGATGATGAACAGGCCGCCGGCGGCGCGCACCCGTTCGGATTCCGCGTTCGTCTGTGCCTTGTAGCGCGCGAAGGCTTCCTCAAAGTCCCGGCGCACGGCCAGGATGGCGGGATCGTCGGTCTCGGCGAAGGAATTGGCCTCCGCCAGCAGCGCGTCGGTCATGTCCTCGCGCTTCTTGAGCTCGTTCAGAGCCATTCCCTCCGGATTGCCGCCCAGCACGATGTCGGTGCCTCGGCCGGCCATATTGGTGGCGATGGTCACGGCGCCGAGGCGGCCGGCCTGGGCCACGATCTCCGCCTCTTTTTCGTGGTATTTCGCGTTCAGCACGGTGTGGGCCACGCCCTGCCGCGCCAGCAGCTTGGAAAGAAGCTCGGATTTTTCGATGGAAATGGTGCCCACCAGCACGGGCTGGCCCTTCTCATGGCACTCCAGGATCTGCCGGATCACCGCCCGGTACTTGGCAGCCTGGGTCTTATACACCACGTCGGGATGGTCCACGCGGATCACGGGGCGGTTGGTGGGGATCTCCACCACGTCGATGGCATAGATCGAGGCGAATTCCTCCTCCTCGGTCAGGGCGGTGCCGGTCATGCCGGAGAGCTTGGTGTACAGGCGGAAGAAATTCTGGAAGGTGATGGTGGCCAGGGTCTTGCTCTCATTGGCGACCTCCACGCCCTCCTTGGCCTCGATGGCCTGGTGCAGGCCCTCGTTGTAGCGGCGGCCGTACATGAGGCGGCCGGTAAACTCATCCACGATGATGACCTGGCCGTCCTTGACCACATAGTCGATGTCCCGCTTCATCAGGCCCCGGGCCTTCATGGCCTGGTTGATGTGGTGGGAGATGGTGGTATTCTCCATGTCGGCCAGGTTTTCCAGCTGGAAGAACTCCTCGGCCTTTTTGATGCCCCGGGCCGTCAGGGCGACGGAGCGGGCCTTCTCGTCGACGATATAGTCGCAGTCATAGTCGTCCTGGTTTTCCTTCTCGTCGGTGCTGCTGAAGACCTGCTTCTTCATCCGGCTGACCAGGAAGTCGGCCATTTCATAGAGCTTCGTGGAGGCTTCGCCGCGGCCGGAGATGATCAGCGGGGTACGGGCCTCGTCGATGAGGATG
>CADBKB010000082.1 GCA_902795095.1 Oscillospiraceae bacterium | reverse complement strand
TCAGGGTTCCCTTTCGCGTTCAATCAAACCATATTTCAAACTTTTTTCAAAAGTTTGAAATATGCCGGAGCGTGTCAAAAACACTTTTTTGACACGCTCAGAAAGCGCGCACATCGGCAGCGGTGTGCGCGCTTTCGCGGAAAAGGCTCCGGCGCATGGTTTTCCTGGCGCCGACCTGTGTTCCTCTTTGTGAAGGATCTTCCTTTCCCCCGAAATGCGTGAAAGACCATCTCCCTCACGGAAGAACGGCTTGCCGCACCGAAAGCATCGCTGTCACGATCTGAAACAATCCCGTGCGCATCGGCGTGAACCGCCCATGAGCACAGGATTGTTCTGTTATTTCATGAAACCCGGTTTGTTCGGTTTCAAACATTTCCAACATATCGCTGTCGGATCGGGAAACAATAGGGGTGTGAAGTTCAAATCCTGTATTTGACGACACAAATCCAGTAAAGGAGATGAATCACGATGACGAACCGCAACAATTCCATCAATGTTCCCGAGGCCAGAGGCGCCATGGACCGCTTCAAGATGGAGGCCGCCAGCGAGGTTGGCGTCAACCTCAAGGACGGCTACAACGGCGACCTGACCTCCCGCGAAGCCGGCTCCGTCGGCGGCCAGATGGTCAAGAAGATGATCGAGGCCTACGAGCAGCAGATGCACTGACCCTCAGGCAAAAAAGACTGTCCCGAATGCTCGGGGCAGTCTTTTTCCGTTATTCCTCGGGGTATTCCGGCTCGTATACCATGGAATTGACCCAGACGCATTCCAGCTTCACGTCGTGCGCGGGCATCTTGAACTCCACCTTGAAGCCTTTGCCCTCCTCATAGGTGAATGGGATCGGGTCGCCGTCGAGATAGAAGGAGCAGTCGGAGTCCGTGGCTATCAGGGTATAGTAGAGGGTGACGGTCTGTCCGGCCCGGAAGCGGTCCTTCGCGCCGATATAATCATCCTTGTCCCCGTCATAATCCACCTGATAGCAGTTCTGTCCGCCGCAGCCCGCCATGCCCAGCAGGCAGGCAAGGACCAGCAGCGCGATCACGCTTCGTTTTCCCATGCGCGCCTCCGCTTCGTCACATATGCGCCAGGGGCGCATCCGTGCAATCGGCCTGCATCTGCAGACCGTCATAGAGCTCGCCGCTGTCGTAGATGGTGTGGTAACGGGCGGGATTGAAGAGCCGCCGGACGGTGCGGCGCTCGGCCTGACCCACGTTCACCCGGTGGATCATATCAAAGCCCCGGAAGGGCGGCATGTAGGTGACGATGTCATTGATATTGGCGAAGTTCCAGCACTCGGCGCACAGGGAGTCCAGGTACCGGTGCATCTGCTCCCGGTTGGACCGGGTGGAGCGGAAGGGCCGGACAGACCCGAAGGTGAACAGATGGGGCCGCACGCCGTAATTATAGTTCAGATCCTGGCAGCACAGAATGGCCTGGCCGGAGCCCAGGGACCAGCCCGCCACCTCCGTCTCGGCGGTGGGATGCGCCTCGTGCAGCTCCAGCCACCGGCGGCGCACCTCGTTCTTGACCGTGCGGTACATCCGCCCCCAGCCCCGGTGCACCCGCAGCTGCAGGGGCTCGCCCTCAAACTCGATGGAATCGTAATACTTGCCGGCAAACTCAAAGTTCACCAGCCAGTCGGAGAAGCCGATGGTGCGCTGGAAATTGATCTGGATCACATCCCGGTCGGGCTCGTAGTGGATCTCGTAGTTGACCTCCCGCTCCAGGCCCAGGAGCTTATCCAGACGGCCGGCGGTGTAGTTGATCGCGTGATATCGCACCCGGACCGTGGAGCGGCCGGTACCGTTGAAATCCTCGCTGGTGTTGATGAAATACTGCGCAAAGGGCAGCCGCTCATATGCCATGCCGTTCGCCTCTTTTCTGGTATGTATGTTCATTATACCGGACAAAACGTCACTTCTCAACAAAAAATTGCAAAACGATCGGGGCTGTTGTTCACCACAGCCCCGATTTCCGTTATTCAATGGCAAACAGCCCGCCGGCGCCGCCGGAATGGAGGAACAAAACCCTGTCCTCCGGGGAGAACGCCCCCTCCCGGGCCATCTCGACCAGACCTGCGAAGGCCTTGCCGGTGTAGACCGGGTCCAGGAAGATGCCCTCGCGCTCCGCCATCAGCCGCACCGCGGCGTTGCCGGCCTCGGAGGCGACGGCGTAGCCGGGGCCGCACATGTCGCGCAGATGGAAGTCGTCCTCCGTGATCTCCACGTCCGCCTCCAGGAGCGCCGCCGCCTCCCGCATGAGCCGCGGGGTGATCTCGTCGAAGGGATCCGTGTCCACCATCATGCCGTGGACCCTCGTGCCCGGCAGGAAGAGCTTGGCCCCCAGGGCCAGACCCGCCATGGTGCCGCCGGAGCCCTCGGCGCAGATCAGATGGTCGAATCGCATGCCCTGCCCGGCGATCTCCCGGGCGCAGTCCACATAGCCCAGGGCGCCCAGGGCGTTGGAGCCGCCGCAGGGGATCTTGTAATAGGGCAGGCCGGACGCCTTGCCCACTCGGTCCATCTCTTCATAGATGTCGGCATAGTCGTCGGTGTCCACAAAGCGCACGTCGGTGCCCATGAGCTTCTCCAAAAGCTGGTTGCCCAGGCATTCGGTGACGCCCCGCTTCTTGAGGATGAGGATGCAGCGCATGCCCAGCCTGCCCGCCGCCGCGGCGGTGAGCATGGCATGGTTGGACTGTGCCCCGCCGGTGGTGAACACCAGCTGGGCGCCCTGCCGCTTCGCGTCCGCCAGAAGGAATTCCAGCTTCCGGGTCTTGTTGCCGCCCAGGCCGAGGCCCGTGAGGTCGTCGCGCTTGATATAGACGTCGGCGCCCAGCAGGGCGCTGATGTTCTCCAGCCGGTGGATCGGCGTGGGGAACAGGCCCAGGGAGAGCCGGGGAAAGGTATCGAGAGATTTCATGGCTGCCTCCTTTCGAAGCATGGGAACGAAACGCGGGGAATCGGCGCTTCCTTTCCGGACGGGTCAGATCCTGTAAACGTAGTTCGCCTTTCTCGGCGCGGGCGCCGCTTCGGGCTTTGCGGCATAGCCGAGGATCAGATGGCCGACGCCCTCATAGTCGCCCTCGATGCCGAGCTGTCTGAGGATCTCCTTGCCCTCCTCGCTCTCGAACTCTTCCTTCGCCCGATGGATCCAGCAGCTTGACACGCCGAGATCCGCCGCGGCGTTCATCATGTTGCCCAGCACCAGGCTGCCGTCATACAGATAGGTGGGCATGGACCGGTCGGCAAGGACGATCAGCAGCTCCGGCGCGCCGTAAAAGGGATCGAAATCCACGCCCATGATGGCGGCGTTCATTTTCGACAGCCTGTCGCGCATGGCGGGATCGGTCACCGCAATGATGATGGGAGACTGCCGGCCCATGCCGGTGGCGGCATAGGTCCCCGCTTCGATGATGGCTTCCAGCTTCTCCGGCTCGATCAGCCGGGATTGATAGGCGCGGCAGCTGCGCCGGGTTTTCAGAACGGTCAAGGTTTCCATGGTATTCCTCCTGTCTGATGCTTCTCGCAGATCATCCGATCAGCCCCGGATCGCGAATCGGATCCCGTCGATCTGGTTGAGGGCCTGCCGGATCTGCTCCTGGTTGTTCTTGTTTGTGACGGTGATTTCAAAGCCGATGCTGCCGGCGATGCCGCTCTTGGCCGGCACCGGCTCGATGTAGGCCTCGCCGTTGAGGGCGCGGTCCATCTGATCCAGGATGTCCTGGATCCTTTCCATGTCGTTGACCTCCGCATAGAAGCGGATGGCCTGCAGGCGATTGTGCTCGATCCTGGTCAGAAGGGCCGCGTTGACCACGCAGATGACGGTGGCGACGACGCCGCCGCCGTAGAAGCCGTAGCCGAAGGCCGCGCCGATCATGGCCGTGACCCACATGCCCGCCGCCGTGGTCAGGCCCGCGACGGTGCTGTTGTTCCTGACCAGGATGATGCCCGCGCCGAGGAAGCCGATACCGGAGATCACCTGGGCCGAGATGCGGAAAACATCGCCGTTCATGCCGGAAACCGTGGAAACGAACACGCTGCACAGGGAAGTCAGCGCGCCGCCGAGGCAGACGTAGATATGCGTGCGGAAGCCCGCCGCCATGCCGTGGCGGCCGCGCTCATTGCCGATCACGCCGCCGGCGATCACCGCGAGTATGATCCGCAGCAACGCGCTGACCATATTGAACGCGCCCAGATACTGCATCATCCCTCGGATCTGTTCCATAGAAACCTCCCTTTCTTCACACAGGCGGATATCCCCTTGATCTTATGCCGGGAACGGGCCGGCAAGCACCGGGTTTTTCGATGCGGCCGAAGACTGCCGGGTCAGAATTCGAACAGATTCAGACCGATGGCTTCGTCGTGCCGGCGGCCCACCTCGCCGGGGATGCGCCGGAGAATGATCTCCGCGGTGGCGCTGATGACCGCCCGATTCAGATGCCCGCCGAAAACGCGGCCTTCCCTGTCGCCGCAGCTCATGTGCAGGTGCAGGTAGGGCTTGCCGTCCTGCCGGGTCAGGGTGCCCGTCAGCGAGACGATCTCGAAGGGGCCGGAAAAATGGTTGGCCTCATACTTCCGCGCCGCGGTGTCATAGACGCCCACGGTGAAATCGTTCACCGCGCCCAGACCCGCCACTTCGGCCAGCCGGATATCCTCCCGCTCCGCCAGCGCCAGCAGCGAGGCGCAGATCTCCTCTCCCGGGTCCAGCCGCACTGCCAGGGTATCGCCGAATGCTCTGTAGTCCATAATAATCCCCTTTCTTCCCGTTTTTCTTTGATTATACCATACTGCCGGAAAAACACAAGCCGGGAATCCGGTTTCTTTCCCCTTGCGTCCGGGACGGATCTATGGTACAGTGGGAAAAACAGGATTCGGGAGGGACTGCAATGCGCACATTCATGTATACCATCACGGTGCCGGTGGGCATGCACGCCCGGCACGCGGGGCTGCTGGTCCGCGAGGCCCAGAAATATCAGTCCGACGTCCGCTTCACCGTGGGCGAGCGCACCGTGGACGGCAAGCGGATCATGGCCGTCATGACCCTGGGTGCCAAGCTGGGCGACGTGATCAGGACCGAGATCGAGGGCCCCGACGAGGACGCCGCCATGGCGGGCCTGAAGGCCGTGCTGTTCACCCAGTTCTGAGCCATGGAGATCCGCAAAGCGACAACGGCCGATCTGGACGCCGTCGAGGCCGTCTACGACGCCCAGCACGCCGCCGAGGAGGCGGGAATGACCACCGTCGGCTGGGTCCGGGGCGTCTACCCCACCCGGGCCACCGCCCAGGCCGCCCTGGACCGGGACGACCTGTTCGTCCTGTGCGAGGACGGGCAAGTCCGCGGCTCCACCGTCATCAATCAGATCCAGGTGGACGTCTACGCGGGCGCGCCATGGCGCTACAGCGCCCCGGACGAGCGGGTGTGCGTGCTGCACACCCTGGTCATCCATCCGGCGGCCAAGGGCCGGGGCCTGGGCAGGGCGTTCGTGGCATTCTATGAGGATCACGCCCGCGCCATGGGCTGCCCGGCGCTGCGCATCGACACCAACGCCCGCAATTCCATCGCCCGCGCCTTCTACAAGGGCCTCGGCTACCGGGAGATCGCCGTCGTCCCCACCACCTTCAACGGCATTCCCGGCATCGACCTGGTGCTGCTGGAAAAGCATCTGGAGGCAGAGGAATGAAGTATCAGCCGCAAAAACCAAGGTATTTATTTATCGCAGTGCTCCTCGTTTTGTATGTCGCGCTGAGTTTGGTCCTGCTGTTCCGGGATCCCCTTCCCGATTCCGGCGATTTTTGGCTTGCAGCCGCAATTGATTGTGTGCCGCTGCTCGGTTTCGCCGGGCTTTTGTGCTATCTGGCGTTTCGCTCCGGCGCATATGCCATGATCGAGGAGGACGGGATCCGTATCTTTTCCAAGAAGAAGGGGGAGCTGATCTTTGTCCCCTGGGCGAACGCCCGGGCCTGCAGGGCGGTTAACGCTTACAAGACCACCGGCGCGATGCTGATTTTTCGCTATGATACGACCGTTCGCGGAAAACCGCTGGCGACCTACGAGGGTCAACCGCCTCTGGGTGCAATTGCAGACAGGTATCTGTTGGACAAGCTGATGTTCCGGCTGGCGCGCGGGAAGATGACGGCGGAAGAATTTCGGGATCTGCCGTTCTTGATCGTGCTGCCGGACGAAGTGAAAAAATATGATTATAAGAGGTATCATTCCATGTGGCGCGCGGCGAAGAACGCCGCCGGAGAACAGGAGGTTCAGCCATGAAAAAAGCCCAGGCCGCCCTGGCCCTGGCCCTGCTGGGGGCCGTGTGCTCCCTGTGCCTGCGAGGCATGAAGCGCATCGGCGAGGCCATGGAGGAGAAAAAGGAATAACCAAAAGGCCTTCCCCCACGGGAAGGCCTTTTTGGGCCTTGCGCCCGCACCGATAACCCCCGCACCCGTAGGGGCGGATGTGGGCATCCGCCCCTACGGGTGCGGGGGATGACGGAGGCCCGGTGGAAGCGGGCGCATGTGGGACAGCGAGCCTATGGGTGCGGGGGATGACGAAAGCCTTGTGTAAGCGGGCGGATGTGGGCATCCGCCCCTACGGGTGCGGGGGATGACGGAGGCCCGGTGGAAGCAGGCGCATGTGGGACAGCGAGCCTACGGGT
>CADBKB010000081.1 GCA_902795095.1 Oscillospiraceae bacterium | reverse complement strand
GAAGCGGTCCGGCAGGCTGAAAAGACGTCGGGGATCAGGGCCCGGGTTCGCCGGTACACCTTAATAATAATATACAACGGGAGAGATAACAAGGGATATTCAATAAAACCAAACAATATTCGGAAAGTATCTGAAAAAACCGAACCAATCAGTGGGTCAGGACCTTGATCAGGGCATGGACGCTGCGCATCTGCACCTCGGGCCGAATCTTCGGATGATCGGTGACCAGCTCAAAAAAGGCGTGCATGATTTCTCGGGTGATGATGGCCTGGGCAATGACCTGCTCCTCATCGAGCACAGGCTCCACGGTATGGAACAGGAGCCTGTCCACCTGGGGCTGGATCACAGGGGAGAAAAGCTTGCATATACGCTCCTCGCCCAGGGCCAGGGCGACCTTGCGGGCGTAGCTCTGATGCTCGGCCAGGTAGATGAGAGTCTGCTCGCACCACGCGTCAAAGGATTGCTCCGGACGGTAGGAGAAGGGAACGCAGAAATAACGCCGCACGCTCCAGTCCAGTACGTCGTAGATGTCTTTAAAATGGTAATAGAAGCTCTGGCGCTTCATGTTGGTTCTGGCCATGATCTGCTGCACGGTGATCTTGCTGATCGGCTGCTGGCGGATCATGCTCAGAACGGTGATGGCGATGCGCTCCTTGGTATCGAATGACATAAGCAGATTCCCTTCCCGGACGAGATGAGATATCGTGGGGTGTACGTTTAACGGCTGTTTTTGACAGTATAGCATAATTGTCAGATTATTGCAAGAGCGTTTTTGAAAAAATATTCAAAGGAATGATAAAAAAACGAGTATATTTTGTGAACCATGTCGAAATGCGGACGAATGGAAGCCGATTTTCATCCGTCGTTTTGCGCTGTTTTGCGGGAGCGTTTTGTGCATTGTTCCGAATTCAAAAACAGTTGTTTTTATCCTGCGGACGACAGGGGGAACAAAGAACAGATTCAGGAAGAAAAAACCATGGCAGCGAGCGGAGTTCGGCGGAATCAACAAAAATTCGACTTTCAATATAGTGAAATTGGTCATTTTGACATTGTTTGAAAGTTGTCTAATGACAAAACGATGGAATGCTGTTATTCTTAAAATATGAAAGGGTATGCCAGGAACATACCCGAAAGACACGGATATGGAATTTTATGGAGCAAAAAAGGAGGATCATCTATGGCAAAATACGTAATGGCACTGGATGCCGGCACGACTTCCAACCGTTGTATCCTGTTCAACGAGAAGGGTGAGATCTGCAGCGTCGCACAGAAGGAATTCACACAGATTTATCCCCAGCCCGGTTGGGTAGAGCACAACGCAAACGAGATCTGGGACACCCAGCTTCTGGTCTGCCGTCAGGCGATGGAGCAGATCGGCGCCACTGCCGAGGATATCGCCGCCATCGGCATCACCAACCAGCGCGAAACCACCATCATCTGGGACAAGAAGACCGGCGAGCCCGTGTACAACGCCATCGTCTGGCAGTGCCGCAGAACCGCTCCCATGAAGGAGGAGCTGCTGGCCGTCTATCCCGAGCTGGAGAAGGAAGCCTATGAGAAGACCGGCCTGGTCTTCGACCCCTATTTCTCCTGCACCAAGGCCCGTTGGATCCTGAACAACGTTCCCGGCGTGCGCGAGAGAGCAGAGGCCGGCAACCTGGCCTTCGGCACCGTCGACTCCTGGCTGATCTTCAAGCTGACCAAGGGCCGCGTCCATGCCACCGACTATTCCAACGCATCCAGAACCCAGCTGTTCAACATCAACAACTGCAAGTGGGATGAGAGCCTGTGCAAGAAGTTCGGCATCCCCATGAGCATGCTGCCCGAGGCCAAGCCCTCCAGCGGCCTGTTCGGCTGGACCGATCCCGAGTGGTTCGGCGGCGCCATCAAGATCACCGGCGACGCCGGCGACCAGCAGGCGGCCCTGTTCGGCCAGACCTGCTTCGAGCCCGGCATGGCCAAGAACACCTACGGCACCGGCTGCTTCATGCTGATGAACATCGGCGAGAAGCCCATCTTCCCGAACAACGGTCTGCTGACCACCATCGCCTGGGGCCTCGACGGCAAGGTCGAGTATGCGCTCGAAGGCTCCGTGTTCGTCGCCGGCGCCGCGATCCAGTGGCTGCGTGACGAGCTGAAGCTGGTCGACGCCGCTCCGGATTCCGAGTACTTTGCCACCAAGGTGTCCGACACCAACGGCTGCTATGTGGTTCCCGCCTTCACCGGCCTGGGCGCTCCCTACTGGGATCCCTATGCCCGCGGCGCCATCACCGGCCTGACCCGCGGCGTCAACAAAGCCCACATCATCCGCGCCACCCTGGAGTCCCTGGCTTTCCAGACCAACGACGTTCTGGCCGCCATGGAAGAGGGCTCCGGCGTCAAGCTGAACGCCCTGAAGGTGGACGGCGGCGCCTGCAGGAACAACTTCCTCATGCAGTTCCAGTCCGATATCATCAACGCGCCGGTGCATCGCCCCGTCTGCGTCGAGACCACCGCCATGGGCGCCAGCTATCTGGCGGGTCTGGCCGTTGGCTACTGGAAGGGCAAGGAGGACGTCATCAACAACTGGGCCATCGACAAGGAGTTCGAGCCCGCAATGGATGAGCAGACCAGAGCGAAGGAGCTCAATGGCTGGAAGAAGGCCGTCGAGTCCACCTTCGGCTGGGCGAAATGATTCTTTGTAAATACCGACAGGTATTACAATAGGGAAAAGCAAGGAAAGAATTAAAGGAGGAAAACGATTATGACAGGTACATGGTTAAAGTTGATCTCTGAGTTTCTTGGTACGATGATGCTGATCTTGCTCGGCGACGGCGTTGTTGCCAACGTCACGCTGAACAAGTCCGGCATGAAGGGCGGCGGCTCCGTCCAGATTACGCTTGCCTGGGGCCTTGCGGTTATGGTTCCCGCTTTCATCTTTGGTGAAGCCTCCGGCGCCAGCTTCAACCCCGCTCTGACCCTCGCCCTGGCCGCCATCGGCAACTTCGACTGGGCCCTGGTTCCCGGCTACATCGTCATGCAGTTCCTGGGCGCTTTCGTCGGCGCTTGCCTGGTGTACATCCTGTTCAAGGGCCAGTTCGACGCCACCGAGGATCCCGGCGCCAAGCTGGGCGTATTCTCCACCGGCCCGTCCATCCCCAATGTCGGCCTGAACCTGCTGTCTGAGGCCATCGGCACCTTCGTCCTGGTGTTCGCCATCTGCGGCCTGGGCAACGTGCCCGAGCTGAACGCCGGTGTTGCCAAGCTGCTCGTGTTCGGCATCATCGTCTCCATCGGTATGTCCCTCGGCGGCCTGACCGGCTATGCCATCAACCCCGCCCGTGATTTCGGCCCCCGTGTTGCCCATGCGGTGCTGCCCATCAAGGGCAAGGGCTCCAGCCGCTTCGACTATGGCTGGATCCCCGTTGTCGGCCCGATCCTCGGCGCTATGGTCGGCGCGTTCCTGTACAAGGGCGTCTTCGGCTAATACATCATCTGTTCTGTCCTATGCAAACGTGCCGGGCAGCCCGGCCCTGATCAACGGGGTATGAAAGGCTGCCCGGCCTTTCATTGGACATACAAGTTAGGAGGCACAATTCTGTGTATGATATCATCATCATCGGCGCCGGTGTGACCGGCTGCGCCGTTGCCCGCTTCCTGTCCCGCTACAAGGCCAAGGTCTGTGTCGTGGAGCGCTGCGAGGACGTGTGCTGCGGTACTTCCAAGGCAAACAGCGCCATTGTCCATGCCGGCTTTGACGCAGAGCATGGCACGCTGATGGCGAAAATGAATCTTCAGGGCAACCTGATGATGCCGCAGCTGGCGAAGGATCTGGACTTTTCGTTCATCCAGAACGGTTCTCTGGTTGTCTGCATGAGCGAGGACGATCTGCCCCGCCTGCAAAAACTTTATGAGAACGGTGTCGCCAACGGAGTGGAGCAGCTTGAGATCGTCGATTCCAAGCGCCTGCATGAGCTGGAGCCCAATGTATCAGCCAATGCCGTGGCAGCTCTGTGGGCGCCCACCGGCGGCATCGTCTGCCCCTTCGGCTACACGATCGCCCTGGCGGAGAACGCCAATGCCAACGGCGTGGAATTCAAATTCAATACCGAGGTCAAGAGCCTGAGCCGCAACGCAGACGGCTGGGCTGTGCAGACCAACAACGGCATCCTCGATACCCGCTATGTGGTCAATGCCGCGGGGCTGTATTCCGACGTATTCCACAACATGGTCAGCGCGAAGAAGATCCACATCACCCCGCGACGAGGCGACTACTGCCTGCTCGACCGCACCACGGGCGACTTCGTCAAGCATACCATCTTCCAGCTGCCCGGCAAGCTGGGCAAGGGTGTTCTGGTCAGCCCCACCGTCCACGGCAATACCATCGTCGGCCCCACCGCCGTCGACATAGAGGACCGCGAGGGCGTCAACACCACCGCCGCCGGCCTGGACGATCTGATCTCCAAGGCGGGCACCACGGTGGACGGCCTGCCCATCCGCCAGGTCATCACCAGCTTCGCCGGCCTGCGTGCCCATGAGGATCACCATGAGTTCGTCCTGGGCGAGGTAGAGGACGCGCCGCAGTTCATCGACTGCGCCGGTATCGAATCCCCGGGCCTGACCTCCGCGCCGGCCATCGGCGTCTATACCGCGGATCTGCTGCGGGATCTGATGGGCCTGGAGCCCAATCCCGACTTCATCCCCACCCGCAAGGGCATCCTCGATCCCAAGACGCTGTCTGCCGAGGAATACACCGAGCTCATCAAGCGCGATCCCACCTATGCGCAGGTCATCTGCCGCTGCGAGACTGTCACGGAGGGCGAGATCATCGACGCGATCCGCCGTCCCCTGGGCGCAAAGAGCCTCGACGGCGTCAAGCGCCGCACCCGCGCCGGAATGGGCCGCTGCCAGGCGGGCTTCTGCAGCCCGAGAGTTATGGAGATCCTGGCCAGGGAGCTGGGCGTGGATCAGAGCGAGATCACCAAGTCCGGCGGCGATTCCAAGCTCATCACCGGACATCTCAAGGACCGGATTTAGGAGGTAGCGCCATGAAATATGATATTGTTATCATCGGCGGCGGCCCCGCCGGTCTGGCTGCGGCAGTGAGCGCATACGACGCCGGCTCCCGGAGCATTCTGATCCTGGAGCGCGACGACAAGCTCGGCGGCATTCTGAACCAGTGCATCCACAACGGCTTCGGCCTGCACACCTTCAAGGAGGAGCTGACCGGACCCGAGTATGCCGAGCGCTTTATCGACCAGGTGATCGAGCGCGGCATCGAATATAAGCTTCTGACCATGGTCCTCGCCATCAGCGAGGAGAAGGTCATCACCGCCATGAACAAGGTAGACGGCCTGTTCACCATCGAGGCGGGCGCCGTCATTCTTGCCATGGGCTGCCGCGAGCGCAGCCGCGGCGCGCTGAACATCCCCGGCTTCCGTCCGGCGGGTATCTACAGCGCCGGCACTGCCCAGCGCCTGGTCAATATGGAGGGCTATATGCCCGGCCGCAAGGTGGTCATCCTGGGCAGCGGCGACATCGGCCTCATCATGGCCCGCCGCATGACCCTCGAGGGCGCCAAGGTCCAGGTCGTGGCGGAGCTCATGCCCTATTCCGGCGGCCTTAAGAGAAACATCGTCCAGTGTCTGGATGATTTCGGCATTCCTCTGAAGCTGAGCCACACCGTGGTCAACATCGAGGGCAAGGAGCGCGTCTCCGGCGTCACCATCGCCGAGGTGGACGGGAACCTCAAGCCCATCCCCGGCACTGAGGAGCACTATGACTGCGACACCCTGCTGCTGTCCGTGGGTCTGATCCCCGAGAACGAGCTTTCCCGCGGCATGGGCGTGGAGATCAACCCCGTCACCAACGGGCCCAGAGTCAATGAGAGCCTGGAGACCTCCATCCCCGGCGTGTTCGCCGCGGGCAACGTGCTGCATGTGCATGACCTTGTGGACTACGTCAGCGAGGAGGCCGCCAGCGCCGGCCGCGCCGCGGTCGAATTTGTAAACGCGGGCGGAAAGGAAGAAGCGCGCAATGAGATCCCCATCACCTTTGAGGGCGGCCCGCGGTATACCGTGCCAGTGGCCATCGACCCGAAGTTTGTCGGCGACAGCCTGACCATCCGCTTCCGCGTGGGCGGCGTCATGCGCGATCGCCGCGTCAAGCTGATCCTCGACGGCGACGAGGTCGTCAAGCGCCGTCGTCAGGTCATGGCGCCCGGCGAGATGGAGGAAATCAAGCTGACCCGGGCCATGCTTGACAAGCATCCGGATCTCAAAACCGTTCATATCAAGGTCGAGGAGGCGTAACGATGGAAAAGATCAATCTTACCTGCATCAACTGTCCTCTCGGCTGCCCCGTGGAGGTCACGATGGACGGCGGTGAAATCGTCGAGATCAAGGGCTATACCTGCCCGCGCGGCGAGCAGTACGCCCGCAAGGAGGTCACCAACCCCACCCGCATCGTGACGAGCTCCGTGCTGGTCTACGGCAGCGAATCCGGCGCGGTCACCGTTTCCTGCAAGACCAAGTCCGATGTGCCCAAGGGGAAAATCTTCGATGTGGTCGCCGCCCTCAAGGGCGTGGCGGTCCCGGCGCCCGTGCACACAGGCGATGTGATCGTCGCCGACGTCGCCGGCACCGGAGTGGACATGGTCGCGACAAAAACCGTGAAATAGCAGGCATTTCCCGCACTTTTTATCTGATTGGAGGATCATCATGAAGAAATTTATCAATGCGGTCGATCAGGTTGAAAACCAGATGATCATGGGCATGTGCAAG
>CADBKB010000080.1 GCA_902795095.1 Oscillospiraceae bacterium | reverse complement strand
CCTGGCCGGTCAAGGCCGTGCGGGTGCTGTTCACCTTTGCCCTGACCACCGTTGCCTGGGTCTTCTTCCGGGCGGACAGCGCCGCCCACGCCCTACAGATCCTGACCCGGATCTTCACCGCCGGCGGCGTCTGCTTCCCTCTGGTATTGAAGGACATGGGTCTGGCAGAGCCGAAGCTCTGGGTGCTGGGAATCGGTCTGGCGGTATTCCTGCTGGCCGAGGGGCTGGAGGAGCCCCTGCAGCTCCGGGACCGGCTTCTGAAAACAGTTTGGCTTCGCTACGCGCTCTGGGCGGCCTTGCTGATCGCCGTGGCGGTTTTCGGCGCCTACGGCACCGGCTACAACGCCCAGGAATTTGTGTATTTCCAGTTCTGAGGGGGATGCGGCTATGCGAAAGAGGATAAAAGAGCTCATCGCCTTTATGCTGGTACTGGCCGTGGTCCTGGGCCGGGTCACCCGGATCGTCACGCCCAAGCAGCATGATTACGGCGCCACCTGGGGTCATTTTCTACAGGAACCCCGCGACAGCATCGATGTAATGTTTTTCGGCTCCTCCGTGGTCTACTGCGGCGTAGCCCCCGCCGCTTTCTGGGAAACCAGCGGTCTGACCGCCTATGTCAACGCCGGGCCGGAGCAGACCCTGTCCATTACCCTGGATTACATCAAACAAAGCCTCAAAACCCAGTCGCCCCGGGTGATCTTCGTGGAGTGCTCCGGTCTGGGCTTCAAGCAATACCAGGATTTCACCAAGACCAACATCGGTCAAATGCCGTGGGGCGCGGCCCGCCTCCACGCAACCGTGCACAGCGCCGAGCCGGAGGTGCGGGAGGGCTTGCTTCTGCCCCTGTATTTCTACCACGACCGCTGGAAGGATCTGGAGGACGAGGACTTCGGCGGCTATGCCCCGGACGAGCTGGCGGGCTATACCTGGCTGGACGAGTATGAGGGCGGCGATCTCACCTGTGAGAGCATGACGATCACCGAGGAAAAATGGTCCATGAACGTCGATCCTCTGTGGCAGATCTACAAGCTCTGCGACAAAGAGGGGATCGAGCTGGTGCTGTACCGGACGCCAACGGAACGGCTGAGCACCCCGGACTGGGCGCGACTGTGCGAGCTTTTCGACAGCCTCGACGGGGTGACGATGCTCGACTGTCTGGCGGACGCGGACAAGATCGGCGCCGAGGTCCCCACGGATCTGTATGACAGCCTGCACTTCAACGGGTCCGGCGCGAAGAAGTTTTCCAATTATCTCGGCGCCTGGACGGCGGAGCATTTCGACCTCCAGCCCCTGCCCGGCCAGGATCAGGCGCTGTGGCAAAGCCGCCTGGACTATCTCAACGAGCTGCTGAAAACCCCAATGAAGGAGCGGCCGCCGAAACAATGAAAGAAGGGCGTGTTGCAAAATAAAAAGCGACACGCCGAAACAGAAGGAAAGGCTGCAAAAAGAGAGCAGCAGGGGGACAGTGATGGGGGCAAGGCCCGCCCTTCGCGTTCAATCAAAAAGATTTCCGGCAAACTGCCGGAAATCTTGCAAGGGGCCGTCGCAAAATGCATTTTGCAACGGCCCCTTTTTATTCGCTTTTCGTACAGCAGACCGCGAGGCGGGCGGCGCCGCCGACGGTGCAGGTGAACAGCGTCAGATCCCATTCACTGGCGGTCATCTCCTCCACCTGCCCGGGGGCAAGCTGATGGACTTCGGAGACGCGGTAGCGGAAGCGGTTGCCGTCCAGATCGGTGACGGTGACCTCGTCGCCCAGGGTGAGCGTGCGCAGCCGGCCAAAGTGGGCTTCATAATTATGACCGGCGATGACCAGATCGTTCTGATACAGGGAGCCGGAATAGCGGCAGGGGGCGATCTCCAGGCTTTCATAGCTCCATTCGGAAATGACCGGCAGCTCCAGCGACAGCGCGGGGATCTCCAGCTTTGCCACGCAGGCACAGCCGTCCACCGTCTGCTCCGGCATGCCGCGGCGGGGATCCAGGACATAGTCCGGGATCTGGCCCTCCGGGAGCGACTGGTCCGCCGGGGCGCAGAACGTCAGCGCACCGAGCAGGTCCGCGGACTGCCGGCCGGCGCTGCGGTCCTCCAGGCGGTTGGAAACCGTCAGGCCCAGGGCGCAGCCCGCCAGCAGCATCCCCAGCACAGCCCACACCGCGGCCTTGCGGCGGCGCAGGGCGGCCAGGCCCAGCAGCAGCGCGCCCAGCAGGGCCAGCAGGGGCACGGGCCACCAGAGCTGCCCCGTCTGGGGCAGACGCGCCGCGGGCTTCGCCGGCTGGTCGGGGGGCGTATCGGAGGCATAGGTGTTCGTCAGAGTAAAGGTGACGCCGCTGAGTCCGGCGCGAACGGTGTAGCCGGGGCAATCGAGCTCCGTGACCTCCCAGCGGCAGGACGCGTCCAGCCCGTCCCAGGTGTGGCGCCAGTTGTTTTCCCGGCTCAGCCTGACGGTATCGTAGACCTCGCCGTCGCGCAGAAGCTGCGCCGTGACCTCGGCGGGGCGCTGCCGCTCATGGCCGGCGTCATCCCAGATCGACCTCGCTCTTGACGTCGGCGTCCACATTGAAGCCGTGCCGCGCGGGCACGCTGAGCAGGCAGTCGGCGGGGATCACATCGGCGCCGGACACCTCGACCCGATCGCCCAGGATGAGATACAGCCCCTCGGGCAGATCCGTGAGGGTGAGCACGCCCGCGGCATCGGTCACGCCGTCGGCGCTGCAGGGCAGGCCGTCGCGGCGGATATAGGCCGCCAGGGTCTCGGTGAGGGCCTGGGGATCCTCCCCCAGGTCCACGGGGTAGGCGCGGTAGCGGTCCGTGAGGACGTACTCCCCGCTGCCGGCGTCCTCCGCCACCAGATAGGCGCGGAACCGGGCCCCGGCCACGGGCGTTTCGTTTCGATTGAAATGCAGGGTGATGCTGCCGGTCTGCCCGTCGGCGTAGGCGCTCAGGCACAGCGCCAGCAGGCAGGCGAGGATCAGCACAAACCGTTTCACGATGCGCATCAATGATACTCCTTTATTCTTCCGGATGAATGGCATGTTTTTTCCGTTCCGCGCGCCGGGTATCCTCCTTGAGGAACCAGATAAACAGGATGATCAGCAGGGGGATCGCCACCACGGGCGCCACCAGCAGCGGATCGACCAGGACGGCGTCGGAGGTGACGCGGACATTCCTGGCCGCCTCGGGGCTGTCGATGCGATGGCCCCGCACCAGCAGGCGGTGGGTATTGACGCCATAGGGGGTACAGGTGACGAGGGTGCACAGATCCCGGCCGGGCTCCAGGGAAAGGCCCTGGGTCTCATAGGGCAGGACGATGCGGATCTTGTCCACCTCATAGGTGAGGACCTCGCGCATGGTGCACAGGCTGAAGATATCGCCCTCGCGCAGCTTGTCCAGATCTGTGAAGAGCCTGGCCGACGGCAGGCCCCGATGGCCGGACAGCACGCAGTGGGTGCCGGGCCCGCCCACGGGCAGGGAGCTGCCCTCGATGTGGCCCACGGCGATCTGCAGCACGTCCTCTTCGGTGGTGTGATACACGGGCAGGGTGAGGCCGAGGGACGGGATCTCGATGGAGCACATGATGCCGGTGCCCGTGACGTCCAGGGTGTCGGTATAGCGGCGGTGCTCCTCCGCGGTGGGGTTCCAGCGGTCGGCAAAGCCGGGCAGGTCGGCGTTGTATGCCTCGGCCTGCTGCCGGAGCCTGTCACAGCGGTCGGCGTCCATGTCCTTCACGGTGTCCATATAGGAGGCCACCGCGGCGCTCTGGTGGAAGGAATTCCAGTAGTCGCTGACGGTGGGATACAGCAGCAGGGACAGGCCGAGGATCAGGATCGCAAACAAAAGATAGGTTGTAAAATGCTTTTTCATCTGACCTCTCCGCACGGTTGTATCGTTTTTTTGCTTTGCTGGGGAGGCAGGTGCCCCTGCCTCCCCAGGTTCGCCCGTTGACGCGGGCGTTGACTCACAGATTCTGTGATCAGCCCTCAGCGCTCATGCGCTTCTTGGTGATCAGCATGACCGCCGCGCCGGCGACCAGGATGCCGCCCAGCACGTAGAAAATGGTGGTGCCGATGCCGCCGGTGGAGGGCAGGGTGTTGCCCTTCTTGTTGACGATGTCGCCGGACAGGGCGCCGGTGGCAACGTCGCCGGTGAACTTGTCGCCGCCCTCGAGCTTGGTCAGGGTGGGGTTATCGCTCAGGGTGTCATGCTCGGCGGAAACGGTGAACTCGATGTCGTCGATGCTGTTGTAGCTGTCGGGTGTCTTGGTCTCGACCAGCTTATATTCGCCGTCGTCGATGCCTTCCCAGGTGAAGGTGCTGGCGTTGGTGCCGTCGATCTCGCCCAGGGACTCCCAGGTGAAGCCGTCCTCGTTCTCAGCGGGGACCTTCTTGAACAGCTCGAAGGAGGCGCCGACCAGGGCGTTGTTGTCCTCGTCCACCTTGTTGGCAACGACCTTGAAGGTGAAAACGATGACCTTGTCGTCGGGGGTGGTGCCGGTCTGACCGGAGTTGGGGTTGTTGGAGTACTCAATGTGCATCTCGTTGGGGTTGCCGGCGGCGCCGATGACGGCGTTCGTGTTCAGGGTGGAGGTGTACTCCACGGTGATCACGGAGTTGGCATGTACAGCGCTGATGGCCTTGAGGTCGGTGAAGACAACGTCGAAGGTATCGCCGTCGGTGGGGTTGGTGTTGACGCTGAAGCCGTCGGTGATCTCGACGCCGTCCACATAAACCTTCGCGTCGTTGTTGAAGCTCAGGCCGTCGCTCTCGTTATCGTGGAAAATCAGCTCATAGGTCTCATAGTTGTCGTAGTCGGGGGTGATGACAGCCTTGAGCTGGAAGGGAACGGCGTCGCCGATGTCGTAGTCGGCGCTGTCCTGCCAGTCGGTGGTGGCGCCGGTGGTGTCGTTGGCGTCCTTGACCTTCTTCTGGGAGGTGGTCTTGCCGTCCTTCGCGGTGATGGTCACGTCGGCAACCACCTTGAGCATGTAGTCGGAGATGGTCTCGCCGGAGGCGGGGTTGGCGGTGCTGTCAACAATCAGATAGTAGCCGGCGTCGGCAACGGAGACGGGAGAGGCGCCGGAAGCGGCAGCGGTGGTCTTGTTGGCGGCGAAAACCTTGGCGACAGCCTTGATGGTGTCGGCGTCGGTGATGCCGGACAGGACCTCGGCGACGTCACTGGCGTCTTCGCAGGCGGCGAAGGCGGTCATGGCCTTCAGGGAGGTCAGCGCGGCGTCGCCGTTGACGCCGGAGCCCCAGGTGATATTGGACAGCGTCTTGCCGTCGGCGGCGAGCTTGCCGGCAAAGATCTGGTATGCCTCATAGGTGTGGCCGGAGGTGTTTTCGGAGGTGATGGTGATGTCGTAGGCGGAGGCGGCGATGCTCAGGCTGAGGAGCATGACAACTGCCAGCGCGATGGTGATGAATCTCTTCATTGGGGGTGTTTCCTTTCTTTTTGGTTTTTTGACGAATATGATCTGGTCGCGCGTTTGACGCATGGGGATCATTTGGGGTGATTTACCCGTCCGGTCCCCCTTCCCCGCTCCGCGGCTTTCGTCGCCGGAGCTTGGTATATGCGAGCACGAACGCGGCCAGCAGAAGCGCTATGCCTGCAATCGTGTGGCACGTGGGTCCTGTGCCGCCGGTCACCGGCAGCTCAAAGCTCGTGGGGTAGGTCTGATTCGTGACGGACACCCGGTCCGTGCCCTCGCCGTCGTAGCCGACGAGGCGCCAGCCGCTGCCGTCGGGATCGAGCTCCACGACGTAGTAGGTGTATTCCGTATAGCCCTGCCGCTTCGGCAGCCCGGAAACGGTGGCGGTCCAGTCCTCGCCGCGGGTGACGGTGATTTCGTCTCCGTAGGGCACGGCGCCCTGTTCGGCCAGATAACTCTGCAGCTCCTCCGGGGTCATATCCACCGGATAAGCCGTCGCCTGCGTCCGCGCGGGGGCTTTTGCCGTCACCGTCTGCACATCCGCGGACGGAAGCTCCGGCCGGACGGACTTGCGCAGCCTACTCGCCGTGCTCCGCGTCCCGGACACGGGGACAAACGCATAGTGATCAATGTTAGTCAAGCCGCCATTTTCCAGCTCTGCGTAGAGCGTGAAATCGCCGCTGACAGTAAAGACGCCGGAGGTTACAACATCCCGATCGGCATAATACGTTCCCAAATCGACCTGTTCCGTTCCATTCACAAAAGCCAGATCAGTGCCGTTGATCTGTAAGGTTTTAAGCTTTGCGTTTTGATGCGGAACGCCCGTGAGTACAAATCTGTACTGCTGGCCGATGTTGAGCGTCTGCGTCGACTCCTGTACGTCGCCGTTCCAGGACTTCGGCGGCGAAATTCTGACCGTCGCCGTCGCGGTGCGCACGGGCGGGTTGTCCGGGTCCTCGGCGCCGCAGCGGGTGCACACGCCGCCGACATAGTTGTGGCCCAGGGCCGCCACGGGGGTATCGTTGAAGCTGTCGCCGCAGCGGGTGCAGGTATGGGTGGTATAGCCGTCGGCGGTGCAGGTGGGGGCTGTGACCTCGGAAGCGTACTGGTGGCCTGTTGCCGGGATCGCCTGGCTGTCCACCAGAACGCCGCAGCCGGTGCAGTAGCGCACCTTCTCGCCGTCTTCGGTGCAGGCGGCCTCCCGCGTCACCACCCAGCCGCCGGGGCTGTGGGTATGCACGGGGATGACTTCCGTCTCGGCGTAGCCGCAGCGTGCGCAGGTGCGGCGCTTGAGGCCCGTCTCAGTGGTGGTGGGCTCGCGGACGACCTCCCAGGGGCCAAGGTCATGGCCCAGGGCGGGGATGACCTCCGTCTCCAGAAGCTCGCCGCAGAGCTGGCAGTACCTGGCGCGGCTGCCGGGCTCGGTGCAGGTGGCCGGCCGCGTCACCTCCCAGTCGCCGGGGCTCTGGGTGTGCTCGATGATCCGCTCGCTCCGGTAGATCCGGAAGCGCAGGCTGTCCACGCCCTCCGGTGCCTCCTGGGTGGTCTCGCCCAGGGCGTTGACCCATCGCTTGTGGACGGTCAGATAGGTGTCGGAGCTGTTCTCCACCGTGGCCTCGCCGTCGTCCACGCTCAGATCGACGGCGTCCTCCGGGACCGTGCCGTCGGGCAGGCCGAAGCAGAAGTGGTATCTCTCCGGCTCCGGCGGGAGATTGTAGCCCTCCGGCGCCGCGGTTTCGGTGACATAGTACAGGGTATTTCTCTCATAGCACGCCTCGCCCTCGGCGTCGGTGTCCCCTGCCCGGATGCGGAAGCGTCCGTCGGCGCCGGTGCGGTAGGTGCAAACCGGCTGATCGTCCCGGGCCCGGTACACGGTGAACACCGCGCCGTCCAGGGGCTGATCGGACTTGCTGTCGACCTTGGTGAAGTCGTAGCTGTGGGTGGCGTAGGTGTTGGTATAGACCACCGTACCGGCTTGATCCTCGGTCAGGGTGATCTCCGCCCCGTCGAGGGTGTAGTCGCTGACGGTCTGCTCCTCGCCGTCGTCCACATGGCAAGTGGTGACGATGGTGCAGCCCATACCCTCGGCAGCCAGGACCGCCCCGGTCTCATACACGGTGTAATCGCCGGGCGTCAGGTCCTCCAGGGTGTAGACGCCGTCGGCGTCGAACTGCTGATAGGACACGGTGGAATCGTATCCGTCGGGGCCGAGGATGCGGAAGCTGATCCGGCCCTTCCGGTCGTCGGTCAGGGTCTCGTTGCCGGCGAACCGCTTGACGATGGTGAGCTGGGTGCGGTTGGTATCGGGCTCGTTGCGCACGCCCATGGTGCCGCCGATGTAATAATGGCTCACGCCGTCGGGCGCCACGAAATCTGTGTCGTCTGAGATGACGAAGGGCAGCGGCGTGTGGTTTCTGGCGTAGCCCGCGGGGGCTTCGAGCTCCTCCAGGTAGTAGACCGTGTTCTTGTGGAGGGTCATGCCGTCCTCGTTCATGCGCAGCCAGATCAGGATGGGCCCGTCGCCGTCGGTCTCAAAGACCACCTGCCGGCCGTTGGCAATGATCGGCTGCTGGTCCTCGTCGAGGAGGCGGAACTTCGCGCCCGGCAGGGTGCCCTGCTCCATATGCCCGGACGCGTACTTCATGAGGTGGATGGCCACGATCTCGGCGCTGCCGCCGCCGGCGGCGGACATCTGGATGATATCGTCGGCATAGTCGGTGTACTTGCCGTCCAGAACGGCGTCGTTGCGGAACTGGACCAGCCCCTCGCCCAGCACATCGGCGTCATACTCAATGACGACCTTCGTCTCATCCGGGATGCGGAACACGCCGGTCCTGTCGTAGAAGTCATAGGTGACCTC
This sequence comes from Oscillospiraceae bacterium, assembly GCA_902795095.1. Next base: position 1,148 of record CADBKB010000080.1, on the reverse strand, counting down.
GTCATGCCGGGAGGCCGGGACGGTGGTGACCCGGACGGTATCCAGCCGGATGGACAGGGACGGGGAAGAGGTATCTGTCATCTCCATCTCGTTGCCGCCGTTGAGCAGCAGCCTGTCCTGGTTGAGGACGATGGTAAAGTGCTGGATGCGGTTGGTCTCATTGCCGTCGGCGTCGGTGCCGTTCTGCGCAGTCTTTCCGACGACATTGTAGTTGTATTCCACCTCCGCGTCGGCGGTGGAATCCTTGAATGCGGCGGTATTGTGGAAGGTGGTGGTGCCGCCTGAGCGCATCGCCTGCTGTCTGAGGGCGGTCTCGTCCTTGAGGACAAGGTAGCAGGTCATGCGGTAGAAGCCGTAATAGACGGTCTGCTCGCCGGTGCGCGGATCCACCTTCTTCGGCAGATTCGTCATGGTGAACATGGCGCCGTCCTCCCGGTCCGTCACCGTGGCGTAGACGCCGCTGGTCTCGCCGCCCCAGGGGGTATCGCAGGGGGTGATGCGCTGCGGATTCAGCGCCGGGGTGTTGATGATCGGGCTGTTCGCCGGATTGAAGCCAGGGGACAGATCGCTGACCTCCAGGATGTCGAAGATCGAGGTATCGAAGGTGTCGAAAACCTCCACCGGCTCGGACTGCACGCCCTCCACCGTGATCTGGAAGGGATAGGCGGTGTACTCCCTGCCGTCCTTGAGCGTGACGGTCTGGGGCGCCAGGATCGGATCCGTCCTGGACGTCTTGTAGATCTTGGCCTTGAGGGGGGTGGCGGAGGCGGAGGTGCTGCCGTTCTTTCCGCCGGCGTCCACGCGCACCTGGTTCTGGTGCATCTTGGCGTATTCGTTCTTATCCTGTCGGGCATATTCAAGCCAGTCGGGATTGTTCAGGGTCTTGATCTTGATGACCAGCTCCCGGTTCTCACCGGTGGCCTTGAGACCCGCTGTCGTTTTGTTTGCGTTCTGATAGAAGGTCAGCGTCTCGGTGGTCTGGCACTTCCATTTGTCATTGGTGATCTGAACATTGTTGTCCCAGTAGGGGGTCATGGTCTCGGCAGCCGTCCAGCTCTCGCCGCTGACCAGCCCCTGGATCAGGAAGCCGTTGTCGCCGTAGGTGCGGTCGATGGGATCGGCGACCTGGATCGCCGCAAGGTAGGGCA
>CADBKB010000079.1 GCA_902795095.1 Oscillospiraceae bacterium | reverse complement strand
GGGCTCCTTCCTGGCGGGCTATGTCGCCGCGGCGGTGAGCCAGAGCGGCGTGATCGGCGCCGTGGGCGGCGAGGACTCCGACACCATCAACGATTTCATCGTGGGCTACAAGCAGGGCGCGAAGCAGTATAACCCCGACATTCGCATCGAGACCAACTACACCGGCACCTACGATGACGCCGCCATCGGCAAGGAATGCGCCATTGCCCTGCACGACAAGGGCGCCGACGTCATCTTCCAGATCGCCTCCGCCGCCGGCTCCGGCGTGTTTGAGGCCGCCAAGGAATACGGCTTCTACGCCATCGGCGTGGACTCCGACCAGAAATACATCGCCCCCGAGCAGATCATCTGCTCCATGAAGAAGGAAGTCGGCCAGTCCATCTATACCGCCGTGTCCGAATATCTGGGCGGCGACAATTCCAAGTGGGGCACCACCTGGGTGGCGGATCTTTCCGCGGGCTATGTGGGCGTCGGCTACGGCGACGATTCCATGCCCCAGCAGGTCCCCGACGATGTGAAGAAGCAGGTCGACGAGCTGGCCAAGAAGATCGTCAGCGGCGAGATCAAGGTCGACAGCACCAGAAAGTAAGCACTGACCGCATACAGAGGCCGCCATCTTCGGCGGCCTCTTGCTGAATTACCCCGCACACCCGCAGGGGCGCACGCCCACATGCGCCCGCAATCACAATGAATCGTAAAGAACCATACGGGAAAAGAAGAAGCAAAGGAGGCGGGCGCTTGGAAGAAAGCATCATCCGCTTTGACCATGTCAGCATGGCCTTCCCCGGCGTGCTGGCGAACGACGACATTTCCCTGGAAATCCGCCGGGGCGAGGTGTTCGCCCTGGTGGGGGAGAACGGCGCCGGAAAATCCACCTTAATGAATATCCTCTACGGCATCTATGAGCCCACCGACGGCGAGGTCTGGATCCGCGGAGAGCGGATGACGGAGCACAGCCCCAAGGCGGCCATCGCCGCGGGGGTGGGCATGGTGCATCAGCATTTCAAGCTGGTGCCCTCCTTCACCGTGGCCCAGAACATCGTCCTCAGCCGGGAGCCCCGCAGGGCCGGGATCTTCTTCGACGAGCGAAGGGCGACGGCGCTGACCCGGGAGCTCTGCGAGGAATACGGCCTGCAGGTGGACCCCGAGGCCGAGATCCGCGACCTGGGCGTGGGCGAGCAGCAGCGGGTGGAGATCCTCAAGGCCCTGTACCGGGGCGCGGATATCCTGATCCTGGACGAGCCCACCGCCGTGCTGACCCCCCAGGAGACCGACGAGCTCTTCGAGGTCCTGCGGCAGATCGTGAAGGAAAAGCATATGACCGTCATCCTCATCACCCACAAGCTCTACGAGGTCATGGCCATCTCCGACCGGGTGGGCATCCTGCGGCAGGGAAAGCTGGTGGGCGTGGAGGAAACGAAAAACGTCACCCAGGAATCCCTGGCCTCCATGATGGTGGGCAGGGAGGTGCTCTTTGACCGCCTGGAGCGGGAGGGCGAGCCCGGCGGGAACGCCATCGTCGTGGAAAACCTGTTCGTCTCCGACAGCCGCGGCCTGCCCGCGGTCCGGGGCGTGAGCCTGTGCGTGCGCGCCGGCGAGGTGCTGGGCATCGCCGCCATCGAGGGCAACGGCCAGTCGGAGCTCCTGGAGACCGTGTGCGGCCTGCGCAAACCCGATTCCGGCCGGATCACGGTGTGCGGCGCCGACGTCACGGGCAAGACCCCCGGCGTTGTGCGGGAGGCCGGCCTGGCCCATATCCCCGCCGACCGGCTCTCCACCGGCGTCAGCCCCGAGGCCAGCATCTCGGAAAACCTGCTCACCGGCCGCCAGCGGGACAAGCGCTTCACCCGCTTCGGCTTCCATCTGAAGGCGGACGCCGTCAAGCAGTATACCAAAGAGCTCTACGAGCGCTATGACGTGCGCTCCGGCGGCATCGATACCCCCGCCGGCGACATGTCCGGCGGCAACCTGCAGAAAATCGTCGTGGCCCGGGAATTCTCCTTCGACACTCCCGCCCTGGTCATCGCCCAGCCCACCCGGGGCGTGGACATCGGCGCGTCGGAGTTTATCCACGAGCGCATCATGGAAAAGCGAAATCACGGCTGCGCCATCCTGCTCTCCAGCGCCGACCTGGACGAGGTCCTGCGGCTGAGCGACCGGATCATCACCCTCTACGAGGGCGCCATCACCGGCGAATTCGAGGCCGGCGCCGTCACCCGGGAGCAATTGGGCTACTATATGACCGGCGACCGCACCCAGGAGGCTGCCAATGAAACGTAAAAACATCTCTTATCTGATCTCCCTGTCCGTCAGCATCGTCCTGGCTCTGGCCATCGGAGCCCTGGTGCTGGCGCTGACGGGCTATTCCCCGGCCCGCGCCTATGGGGAGATGCTCCGCGGCGCCTTCTCCAATGCCCGCCACATCGGCGACACCCTGGAGTATGCCATGGTGCTGTGCATCTGCGCCCTGGCCTGCATCGTGGGCGCCAAAGCCGGCATCTTCAACGTGGGCGGCGAGGGCCAGCTCCTGCTGGGCGCCATCGTGGCGGCCCAGATCGGCGTGGTCATGAAGGGCTGCTCCCCCTGGCTGGCCATTCCCTGCGCGGCTCTGGGCGCCATGGCCATGGGCGCGGCCTACGCCTTCATCCCGGGCATCCTGAAGGTCAAGCTCAAGGTCAGCGAGGTCATCACCACCATCATGCTCAACACCGTGGCGGCCTATGTGTGCCAGTACCTGGCCAAGGGCCCCTGGAAGAATCCCAACAACAACATCGTCGCCGGCACCGGCAACCTGCCCAGGGCCTTCTGGCTGGGCAAGCTGACCCCCGGCTCCAATCTGTCCACCGCCATCTTCCTGTCGGCGGCCGTGGCCTTTGCCGTGTGGTACGTGCTCAAGAAGACCGCCGCGGGCTATGAGATCCGCCTCACCGGCCAGAATCCCCGCTTCGCCTTCTTCGCCGGCATGAAAACCGACCGGATCGTCCTGCTCAGCATGCTGGTCTCCGGCGCCATGTGCGGTATGGTGGGCATGCTCCGGGTGTACGGCGCGGAGCACATCTTCAAATCCAGCGTCAGCAACGAATACTATTTCGAGGGCCTGATGGTGGCGATGATCGCCCGCTATGAGCCCGTGACCGCCATCGCCATGAGCCTGCTGTTCGCCGTGCTCAAGATCGGCGCGGCGGGCATGGAGCTGAACGCGCGGGTCCCGAATCAGATCTATCTCATCATCCAGACCCTGGTCATCTTCTTCATGGCCGCCGAGGGCGGCGTGCGCGCCGCCATCGCCCGATGGCTGGATGACCGGCGCAAGGCAAAGGAGGTGCAGGCAAATGCATAACCTCTGGCATACCCTCCGGACGGTCATCTCCCCCGGCACCTTCAATCAGATGCTGCGAAGCGCCACCCCCGTGGCCCTGGCCGCCATGGGCGGCGCCCTCACCGAGCACGCCGGCATCATGAACATCGGCATGGACGGCATGATCCTGCTGGGCGCCTTCACCGGAGTCATCGGCTCTTACCTCACCGCCTCGGCCGGCCTGGGCGTGCTGGCGGCGGTGGTCCTGGGGATCCTGATCGGTCTGGTATTCGCCCTGTTTGTGGTGAAGCTGCGCTCCGATGAATTCATCATCGGCTGCGCGCTGAATACCTTCGCCGCCGGCGCCACCGCCTATCTCTCCCGGGCCATCTTCGGCCTGTCCGGCACCTCCGGCCACCATGTCACCAGCCTGCCGCGGCTGCATCTGGCCTTCCTCAGCCGCATCCCCGTCCTGGGGCAGATCCTCAATCACCACTCGGTCTTCGTGTATATCACATGGCTGCTGGTGATCGTCATGTGGCTGTTCGTCTACAAAACCCCCTGGGGCTTCTGGCTCCGGGCCGCCGGCGAGCAGCCCGAGACCCTGCGCACCGCCGGCGTCAGCCCCGAGCGGATGCAGTGGCTGGCCAGCGTGCTGTGCGGCGTGTTCTGCGCTCTGGCGGGAGCCCACCTGTCGCTGGGCTACCTCAACGGCACCTTCACCGAAAACATGAGCAATTCCCGGGGCTTCATCGCCTTTGCCTGCGTGATCTTCAGTGCCGCCAACCCCCGAAAGGCCTATCTGGCCGCGCTGATGTTCGGCTTTTTTGACGCTCTGGGCTACCGCCTGCAGGGCGCGATCAGCTCGGATCTGACCGCCACCATTCCCTACATCATCACCGTGATCATGATGGTCTATGTGGTGGTACGCTCCCGCCGCCGGCGGAAAAAGAATCTCCGCCAGCACGCCGAGGCATAAGAACCGGGAACCTTTCCCTGCCGGTTTCGTCTAAAGCGTTGTGAAATCCCAGAAAAATCCAAAGGAGCCTGTGACATGCTGATTCCTGTTTTGTTGTTCATTCTCGGCCTCGCCCTGCTCATCAAGGGCGGCGACTGGTTCGTCGACGGCGCCGGCGGCATCGCCCACCGATTCAAGGTGCCGGAGCTGCTCATCGGCGCCACCGTGGTCTCCATCGGCACCACCCTGCCGGAGGTCATGGTCTCCGCCACCTCCGCCATCAGCGGCCACGGCGAGATTGCCTACGGCAATGCCATCGGCTCGGTCATCTGCAATACCGCCCTGATCTGTGCCCTGACCTTTGCCATCCGCCCCGCGAAGGTGGATACGAAGAGCTTCCGCACCCCGGTGATCTTCTTCTTCGTCGCGGCGGCGCTGTACTGCGTGTTCGCCTACCTCGCCGGCGGCTTCTCCCGGATCGCGGGCCTGTGTCTGCTGGCGGTGTTCGCGGCATATATGGTCCTCACCGTGCGCCAGGCGCTGACCGGTCCGAAGACCGACCCCGCCCAGGACCAGCCGGAGGAGGCCCTCGGCAAGCTCCTGCTTCTGCTGGTGCTCGGCGCGGCGGCCATCGCCGTGGGCGCCCGCCTGCTGGTGGACAACGGCACCAAGATCGCCCAGGCCCTGGGCGTGCCGGAGTCCGTCATCGCCCTGACCTTCGTGGCCCTGGGCACCTCCCTGCCGGAGCTCGTCACCGCGATCACGGCCCTCGTCAAGGGCCACAGCGCCCTGTCCCTGGGCAATATCATCGGCGCGAACCTCTTCAATCTCGTGCTGGTGTCCGGCATTTCGGCAGCCCTGGCGCCCTTCCCGTTGCCGGCTTCCAAGCAGATCGCGGGAATGAACTCCTCCCTGGTGGTGGATATCCCGGTGATGCTGCTGGTCATGCTGCTCCTCACCGTCCCCGCCCTCACGAAAAAGAAGCTCACCCGGCCCCAGGGCATCGGTCTGCTGGTGATTTACGCGGCCTTCTGCGTCTATCAGTTTGCCCTGTAAATCTCTTGACAAAGGCCGGTTTTGGTGCTATTATTGCGTTAATCGGCGATGAAGAGGACGAAATCGGGTCCATGCGCAGTCAGAGAAGGGCGTCGTCGGCTGAGAGCGCCCCATACGCATCCGATCGCACCACCTCCGAGCTTCCGGCCAACGGCGGGCAAGACAATGCCCCGGCGGCGATACGCGGACCTGAAAAGCGTATGCGCGGCCGAACCTATTAAGCCGGACGGGCGCGCCCGTTACAGCGGAAATGAGCGGCAGCGAAAGCTGCAAGCAGGGTGGAACCGCGGAATAAATCATTATCCCGCCCCTGATTCACATCAGGGGCGGGTTTTTTATCTGCCCCGTATCAAAAAAAGGAGGCAATCTTATGTCCGAAGAAAATCTGTACACCTTTGAAAACGAAGCCTACCGCAAGACCTACTGGCACAGCTGCTCCCACGTGATGGCCCAGGCCGTCAAGCGCCTGTATCCCCAGGTGAAGCTGGCCATCGGCCCCGCCATCGACGAGGGCTGGTACTACGATTTCGACGCCGACTTCAGCTTCACCCCGGAGCATCTGAGCGCCATTGAGGCCGAGATGAAGAAGATCTGCAAGGAGCGCCTGCGCATCGAGCGCAGCGAGCTGCCCCGGGCCGAGGCCATCGCCTTCATGGAGAGCAAAAACGAGCCCTACAAGGTCGAGCTCATCAACGACCTGCCCGAGGACGCCGTCATCTCCTTCTACACCCAGGGCGAGTTCACCGACCTGTGCGCCGGCCCCCATCTGGACTCCACCGGCCGCATCAAGCCCAACGCCTTCAAGCTGACCAAGAGCTGCGGCGCCTACTGGCGCGGCGACTCCAACCGCAAGATGCTCCAGCGCATCTACGGCATCGCCTTCCCCCAGAAGGAGGAGCTGACCGCATGGCTGGAGGCCAAGGCCGAGGCCGAGCGCCGCGACCACAACAAGCTGGGCCGCGAGCTGGAGTACTTCACCACTGTGGACGTCATCGGCCAGGGCCTGCCCATCCTGCTGCCCAAGGGCTCCCGCGTCATCCAGCTGCTGCAGCGCTGGGTGGAGGACGTGGAGCAGCAGCGCGGCTACCTGCTGACCAAGACCCCCCTGATGGCCAAGCGCGACCTGTACCGCATCTCCGGCCACTGGGATCACTACCTCGACGGCATGTTCATCCTGGGCGACCCCTACGATGAGGAGAAGGAATGCCTGGCCCTGCGGCCCATGACCTGCCCCTTCCAGTACCAGGTCTATCTGAACCGCGGCCGCAGCTACCGCGACCTGCCCATGCGCCTGGGCGAGACCTCCACCCTGTTCCGCAACGAGGACTCCGGCGAGATGCACGGTCTGATCCGCGTGCGCCAGTTCACCATCTCCGAGGGCCATCTGGTGCTCCGCCCCGATCAGCTCGAGGAGGAGTTCAAGGGCTGCCTGGAGCTGACCAAGTATATGCTCGGCACCGTCGGCCTGCTGGACAAGTGCACCTTCCGCTTCTCCCAGTGGGATCCCGCCAACCCCGACAACAAGTACGAGGGCACCGCGGAGCAGTGGGACGAGGCCCAGCGCATCATGGGCCAGATCCTCGATCACCTGGGCGTGGAGTACACCGTGGGCATCGACGAGGCCGCCTTCTACGGCCCGCAAGGAGGATACCCTCGTCACCATCCAGATCGACATGCTCCTGGCCGAGCGCTTCGGCATGTACTACACCGATAAGGACGGCTCCAAGAAGCTGCCCTATATCATCCATCGCACCAGCCTGGGCTGCTACGAGCGCACCCTGGCCTACCTGCTGGAGACCTACGCCGGCGCGCTGCCCACCTGGATGGCCCCGGAGCAGGTGCGCATCCTCACCATCACCGACCGCGCCGCGGACTATGCCGACGGCATCCGGGCGAAGCTGAACGCCGCAGGCTTCCGCGTCACCGTGGACGACAGCGCCGAGACCCTGCGCAAGAAGATCCGCAACGGCCAGATGGAGAAGATCCCCTATATGGTCATCCTGGGCGACAAGGATATGGAAAACCAGACCGTATCCGTCCGCTACCGCAACGGCGACGACCTGGGCTCCATGAGCTACGAAGCCTTCGAGGCCATGCTCCGCGAGGTCGTGGACACCAAGGCGAAAAAGTAAACAAACAAAAACCGGCGGCAGAGGATCTGATCCTCTGCCGCGTTTTTTTGGGTTTTTTATTTGTGCCGCGTCAGCGCCCGCTCGGCGCGGAACAGGCCGTAGCTGATCAGGGCGATGGCGGTGAGGTAGATGAAGATCTCCGCGGGGATGCTCACGGCCACGGCGATCTCGTGGAGCACCGGCTGGGTGGATTCGTAGTAGGGCGTGATGAAGAACATATTCGGCTCCCGGTGGATATCGCCGATCAGCCGATGGCTGACCACGTTGATGACCTCGGCGACGGCCGCCATCCACAGGAACAGCCGCACCGCCGGGGCAAACCGCACGCTCTCCCGCCGGCAGACGACCAGCATCGCCGCCAGGGCCAGAACGATCATCAGAGCGTGGTACAAAAAGCCGTGGACCGTCAAAAGGACATAGGGCCGCAGCATGTCGCTGGGCACCGCCAGGGCCACGACCGCGGCGAAGAGGGAGAAGGTGCTCAGGAAGACCAGCAGCGTGTTCTGCCGCTGCCCCCGGACAAAGCGCACGGCAAAGGCGCAGTACATGGCCATGGAGCAGAGCTGCCAGGGGAAGAACCACATGTTGATTCTCCGGTCATAGACGTACACCCAGGAGAAGCCCTGCTTCCAGACCTCCATGGCCAGCATCACGGCGCCGAGGATCCAGATCAGCCGCAAAAGCCGCCCCTCGTCCAGGCGGCGCAGCCAAAAGAACACGCCGGTACAGCCCAGGGCGATCACGGCCAGGGCGGCAATATGAAAGGCGCCGAACATCTGCGGCGTATTGGCAAACTGAATGGCCATAAGGATCCTCCTGCGTCGCTGTCCATTTGGACTGGAATGTTATTATCGTAGGGAGGCGTCCCCAGACGCCTCCGTGCGCGGAGGCGTTCCTGCTCGGTGTCGATGGTGCCCTGCGGAGGCATGTGGGCATGCCTCCCTACGGGCCGGGCGGTTCGGGCTTACTGCAGCTTGAAGCTGCCGGTGTAGTACCAGGTGTCCCAGCCGTAGTCGGTTTTCCAGTCGTCCAGCACGGGGAGCAGGTTCGGCCGGTCGTTCTCGTCGGCGCCGGTGTAGGAAAGGGCGAGGACATTGGTTTCGGTGTTCTCGCCGTAGTCCTTGAGGATGGTGACGCTCATGCCGTAGGCGGTGGTTTTGCCGTCCAGCTCCACCACGAGCCGGTTGCTGTCGTCGAAGGAGAGCTTGCCGCTCTCGCCGTTGGAGGTCACGGCGCCGTCTTGGATGGTAAGGCTGCCTTTCTCCCTTTCCCATGTCCCGTTGAGGCAGGACAGGGCAATGGGGTTCTTCGCCACAGCTTTGTCGGCGCTGCCGCTGCTGTCGGCCTTGAACATCGAGACCAGGGCGGTCTGATTGGTGGTGAACATCGGATCGTGTTCCTCCACCACCGCCATATAGAGGACGTCGTTCTCGATGCTGTAGGCCGTGTAGGACAGCGCGGTGGACTCCGTGGTGTTGCCGTCGACGTCGGTGCTGCGGATCTCCTCGATCGTGTAGAGCGGAAGGGCGGCGGCGGTGTGGACGACCATGTCGTAGCCCTTCATCGCGTCGCGGAGCGTCTCGTAGTCGCGCACGTCGTTGCGGAAGCACCGCACCTCCCCCTTCTCGGGATAGTCGAAATCGGCGATGTCGTAGACGGCGACGTCCTCGACGCCTCGTGCGCGCAGCGCGCGCACGAGGTTGATGCCGAGAAAGCCGGCTCCGCCTGTGATGAAGACCTTCATGGTGGAAAACTCCGCGTTCCGGAACCGGGGCCCGGACGCCCGGGGCGGCGGGAACCCGCCCCTTTCCCCGCATCCTACACCAAAACGGGCTTTCGCTCAACCGGAAAAATGCGCGGGGAGCCCGAGTTCGCGCCGGATTGCGGCGAGGGCCGCGCCGGACGCGTCCGGGTAATGGAGCATGACCGTGCGGCGGAACGCCTCGCGGTCCGCCGCCCGTTCGTCCCGGCCGCCGAGGACAACGTCGCGGAGGAAGCGCTCGACGTCGGGGGCGTCGTAGGCCAGCGTGCAGCGCCGCAGGCACTCCCGGCCGAGGGGGGCGAACTTCTCGACGTCGAGCTCGCCCTTGAGCAGGTAGCAGCAGGGCTTGCCGGTGTAGAGCCATTCGACGAGGTACGACCCGCAGTCCTGCACGATGGCGTCCGCTGCCGCGAATTCGGGGAAATAGTCCCCCTCGTCGCTCCAGAAGGCGTTGTCGTGCGCCAGGAAGGCCTCCTTCCACGCCGCGGTCCGGGCGGGCCCCCAGTGGCGGCGCCCGGCCAGCTGGCGGAACAGGAACGGATGCGGGCGAAGGACGAAGTCGATCTCTGGGAACCGGGCCGGAAGGTCGCGGAGGAAGTCGGAAAGGCGAACGAAGTTGGAGAGGGCCAGGGCGTCGTTGGCGCCGCCCTCGATCGAATGGTGCGGGGCGACGAGCACGCGCGGCCGTCCGGGACGGCGGGGGGCGGGCGCGCACGTGGCGAGGCGGTCCATCTTGACGTAGCCGACCAGTTCGGCGTTGGCGCCACGGGAAGGGGCGTGCGCGCGAAATTCCTCCAGCGAGGCCGGGCACTCGACGAAAACCTTCCAGAACCGGGCGTAGTTCTCCAGCGCCAGGACCGAACGGTCGTAGACGGAGCGGAAGAAGCCGTAGTTCACGTGCAGGGCGAGGAAGTCCGCGCCGACGCAGCGGGAGGGGTTGTAGCGGTAGTTGGACAGCTCGTAGGGGGACGGGAAGACGACCAGGTCGAAACCGGAGAGGACGTCGGGCCACTGTCCGTCCGCGTCCGGCCGCAAGGGGGGCAGCAGCCGGTCCGGGAAGGCGGAGGACAGCTCCCGCTCGCAGGCCTCCATGTCGGCGACGGGGGACCGGTCGGGCCAGCGCAGGTCCGGCACCACGGCCAGCCGCGCGTCGAAGGCCGGATCCGCGCAGGCCCGCTCGAACAGGGGCCGGGCGGGGAACATCGAGGCGTTGGAGACCGGGAAAAGCATGCGGACGGGCTCGCCGGCGCGCGCGCGTTCCCGGATGCGCCCGAGCGTCCGGGCCCGCCGGGCCGCGAGAGCCTCGTCCGAAAGCCACCGCGGCGGGGCGGGCGGGGAGATGCGGAGGATGGCGCCGAGTTCGGGGTTGCGCCGCCGCACGTAGGCCAGCACCTTTTCGGGCGGCTGGCTCGTCTCCCCGCGAAAGACCTTCACTTTCACCATGGGCATCCGGTGGCGGCGCATCAGGTCGAGCGGGCGCGTCGTCGGATTGAAGACGTGCAGGCCGCCCGGACGCGGACGGACGAACGCGTCGGGCGCGAAGCCGCGCCGGCGCAGGAAATCCGTGAGCTGCACCTCAAAGAGCCAGATCGCGTCGCGCCGGGAGGCGCGCAGGGGCCGCTCCGCGAAGAACGCCTCGAGGGCCCGCGCCTCCAGGACCGTCCGGCGGAACACGAGAAAGTACGACTGAAGGTGCGGCGTTTCGGAAACCTGGGCGTTTTGCGTGACGCCCCAGAAATCCGCCGACCGGCGCGCCATCGCCCCGAACATTTCGGCGAAGGGACGGACGGGCGCGTAGCAGGAGCTGTTGGCGAAGACCAGTTCGCGGCAGCGGCCGGGCTCCAGCCACCCCCTCTCGCGGGCGGCCTCCAGCCCCCGGCGGTAGGAGCCGAAGTCGTAGCCGCCGTGCGGGCGGAAGCACGCCCTGGAAACAAGGCCGCGGACCTTCTCCAGCTCTTCAGGAAACAGCGGGGAATTGCCCTCGAGCAGCACGTTGTCGGCCACCTCGCGCAGGGCGCGGAGATACAGGACGTCGCGATCGGGGAGGCGGCCGTCCGCCGAGAAGGTCGCGTACACCGCCGTTCGGAGGTGGCGCGGGGGGGCCTCGGCGAACCATTCCTCCCGCTCCTCCGCTCCCTCCGAAAAGACGGGATCGGCGGATTCGGCGTCGAGGGCGGACGCCGGACACCCGATGAAGCGCCCGTACTGTTCGTAGTGGACGAGGGGGTTGAGCCCGGTGTCGCGCAGTTCGGGGTTCTGCTCGCAATAGGCGTCGCCGGAAAAACGGGGAGAAGAGAACCGGCCGTCCGGCACGTCGTGGAGCAGGTAGAGCAGCTCGACGGGAATGCCGGAGTCCCTCCACCCCGCATGTTCGCGGAGCAGCCACTCCCGGTCGAAGAGCGGGGAGCGGCGGAGGGTCTCCAGGTCCGCCGACAGGCGGAGAAGCCGCATGCGCGCCTTCGGGTCGCGCAACGCACGAAGGAACAACTGCCCGAAGAGCATCGGATGGCGGAACGCGAAAGCCACGTTGCCGGCGAGCGTGCGGAGGAACGCGCGCGGCGTGAAGAGGGAGGTGAGGTGTGGGGCGGAGGCCATCGGGTGCGGTGCCGCGGACCGGGGCGGAGGCCACGGGCGGCGGACGGGGCGCATTATACGGGTTCGCCGGACGGAAGGCAAGGCGCCGCGCGACCTTGAGTTCGCCCGCAAAATCTGCTATCGTTCCCGAAAAGCCATGCAACTCCTGCCCATGCGCGGCCGAGTCCTCCCGGCCCTCGTTTTCGCAACCCTCGCGGCGGCCTTCGCCGGCGGGGCGCCCGCACGCGCGGCCGAGCCCGTCCTCTCCGCGTCGGTCTCCGCGGAGGAGGTCCTGCAGGGCGACCCCTTCGCCATCACCGTGACCTACTCCGGGCAGGGGGGCGCCTCCGCCCCGACCTTCGAGCATCCGGACGCCGCCCGCCTGTTCGGACCGAACGTCTCGCATTCCCTCATGTCGGTCAACGGCCGCTCCTCGTCCCGCGTGCAGTGGACGTATCAGGCCGAGCCGGCCGGAACGGGAACGGTCGCGTTCGGCGAGGTCCGGCTCGACGCCGAAGGACGGCGCTTCACGGCGCCCGTCCCCGTCGTGCGAGTCGTTCCCCCGGCCCCCCAGCCCTACGTGCGCCTGTCCCAGTTCTCGGACCGGCGCGAGGTGCTCGTCGGCGAGCCCTTCAAGGTGACGTTCGCCATCGACGTGCTGCGCCCCGCGATCTCCGAACACCGGGAGCTGACCGCCAACCCGCTCGTCCCGAACCGTCCGCCGCAGCTGGTCCTTCCGCTGTTTTCCGGCGCCGACTTCGGCCCCTGCGAGCCGGACGCGGACCGGGGCGCGATCCTGCAGGAACTGTTCGAGCCCTCCGGAACCGGATTCCGCATCAACGGCTTCACCGCCCGTTCCGACGACCTCTTCTCCTTCGACTCGGTTCCGGCGACGTTCGCCCCCCGCCGGTCCGCCCTCGAGGAAAGCGGGACGAACTACGTCCGCTACGCGATCTCCGTCCCGATGCGCGCCACCGGAGAGGGCGACTGCCTCTTCCCGGCCGCGCGCTTCCGCGGCTCCGTCGTCGTCGCCGGCGAAAACGGCCGTCCCGCCGTCTCGCGCGACGTCGCGGCCCTCTCCGAACCGCTCGTCGTCCGCGTCGTCCCGCCGCCCGAAGAGGGCCGCCCCAAAGGCTGGTTCGGCGGACTCGGCGCCGACTTCGCGCCCGAAGTCTCGCTCGACGCCCAGCACTGCGTCCAGGGCGACCCGTTGCGGCTCACGCTTTCCCTGCCCGGCCTCCGCCCGTCCGACACCCTCCGCCCGCCGGACCTTTTCGCCAATCCGGCGATGGCCGCCGACTTCCGCCAGTACGCCGATCCCGAACGGCGCGACGAGGAGGGCGTCCCGCGCTTCGTCTACCGCATCCGTCCGACCTCCTCCGGCTCGCTCGAAATCCCCGCCCTGGACCTTCCCTATTTCGATGTCGGGACGCGCGACTACCGCGTCGTCCGCACCGAGCCGGTCGCCCTGCGCGCGGACCCCGCGCCGGGATTCGACCCCGACGCCTTCGCCGCAGCCGGCACCAACGCGCTGGTCGTCCCGCCGCCCCGCGCCGCGGACGTCCCGTCCGCCCTTTCCTTCGACCCGTCCGCCTCGCTGCCGGGCCCGACGTTCCCGCTCGCCGCGTTCCTGACCGCGCT
>CADBKB010000078.1 GCA_902795095.1 Oscillospiraceae bacterium | reverse complement strand
CCCTCCGGAGAGGGCATCGACGAACATACCGAGAAGCGCTCCCGCTTCATCGGGCATATCTGGCGCACCGACACGGAGGAGGAGGCCCTGGCCGCCATCAAAGCCACAAGGGAGTCCATGTGGGACGCGCGGCACCATGTTTACGCCTACATCATCCGCGGCGGGGCCATGCGCTACTCCGACGACGGCGAGCCCCAGGGCACCGGCGGCATGCCGGTGCTGGACGTGCTGCGCCGCCAGGAGCTGCAGAACGTGTGCTGCGTGGTCACCCGCTACTTCGGCGGGATCCTGCTTGGCACCGGCGGCCTGGTGCGGGCCTACTCCAAGGCCGCGGCCATGGCCGTGGACGCCGCAGGCGTCAGCATCATGCGCCTGTGGCAGCGCTATGAGATCCCCTGCCCCTATCCCCTCTTTGAGCGGGTGAAGCTGGAGATCGAGGCCCACGAGGGCCAGATCGCCGCCACGGAGTACGGCGCGCAGGTGGATATGACCGTGCGCATCCCGATGGGCAGGGCCGACGCCTTCGCCGTCAGACTCACCGATCTTTCCTCCGGAAAGCTCGTTCCCATCGACGCCGGGACGGAATACCTGCCCGGCCCCTACAAACGATAACAAAGGAGGCGTCTGTATGACGATCCGTGAACGCATCGAGCGGCAGGAGCATGAGATCCTCTCTCCCCTGGCGTCCTTTGCCGACCAGTCCCGCGGCCGCGCCAATCCGGAGTCGGAGCGCGACAGCCGCACCTGCTTCCAGCGGGACACCGACCGCATCATCCATTCCAAGGCCTTCCGCCGCCTGATGCATAAAACCCAGGTCTTCCTCCAGCCGGAGGGCGACCACTACCGCACCCGCATGACCCATACTCTGGAGGTCTCGCGCATCGCCCGGGCCATCAGCGTGGGCCTGCGGCTGAACGAGGACCTCACCGAGGCCATCGCCATGGGCCACGACCTGGGCCACACCCCCTTCGGCCACGCCGGCGAGATCGCCCTGAGTGAGGCCACGGGAAAGCCCTTCCGCCACAACGAGCAGTCCCTGCGGGTGGTGGATATCCTGGAGAAGGATGGCGCGGGGCTGAATCTGACCTATGAGACCCGCATGGGCATCCTCTGCCACAGCTGGAGCGCGGATCCTCCGGACTTCATGGAGGGCCACGTGATCCGCTTCGCCGACCGCATCGCCTACATCAACCACGACATCGACGACGCCATGCGCGCCGGGATCCTGTGTGAGGAGGACATTCCCAAGGAGATTTCCGGCATTCTGGGCCACTCCCACTCCGAGCGGATCAACACCCTGGTGGAGGAGCTGATCACCCAGACCGGCATCAGCAACACCCTGCGCATGCGGCCGAAGGTGGCCCAGGCCATGGACGCGCTGCGCACCTTCATGTTTGAGCGAGTTTACCGTAATCCCGTGGCCAAGGGCGAGGAATCCAAAGCCCGGGACATTCTGAAAAGCCTGTATGAGCACTACATGCGCCACCCGGAGCAGCTGCCGGAGAATTTCCGGCCCCAGCTCGACTTCGACGGCATTGAGCGGGTGGTCTGCGACTACATCGCCTGCATGACGGACAAATACGCCATCTATCAGTACGAGAACATCTTCATCCCCAGCGCCTGGCAGATGCGCTGACGCATCAAACGGCGAAAACGGGGAAAACCCTTAGAAAGGAGGCCGCGCCATGGCGTTCCCGAGCGCATTTATCGACGAGCTGATTGTCCGCAATCCCATAGAAGACGTCGTTGGCCAGTACGTGGAGCTCAAGCGTCAGGGCGGCCGGCTGTTCGGCCTGTGCCCCTTCCACGGGGAAAAGACCGCCTCCTTCTCCGTCTCCCCGGACGCTCAGCTCTATTACTGCTTCGGCTGCCACAAGGGCGGCGGCGTGATCAACTTTATCATGGACATCGAAGGCCTGAGCTATCCCGACGCGGTGCGCTTTCTGGCCAAACGCGCCGGTCTCGAGGTGCCGGAGGACGAAGCCTACCGCAGCCAGTACAAGCTGCAGGAGCGGCTCTGGGCCCTGTGCAAGGACGCGGCGCGCTACTACCGCAGGCAGCTCTTCTCCCCGGAGGGAAAGCCGGCGGCGGAGTACATCGTTCGCCGCGGCCTCTCGAAGCAGACGGTGACGAGTTTCGGCCTGGGCTTTGCCCCGCCGGGCTGGTCCGGCCTGCTGGACGCCATGAAGGGGATGGGCTACAGCGTTGAGGAGCTGCTGGCCGCCGGCCTGGCCCTGCGCTCGCAGAAAAGCGGCGGGGCCTATGACCGCTTCCGCAACCGGCTGATGTTCCCCATCATCGACATCCGGGGCAACGTCATCGGCTTCGGCGGCCGGGTGATGGACGACTCCACGCCCAAGTACCTCAACTCCCCGGAGACGATCATTTTCAACAAACGCAAGAACCTCTTCGCCATGAACGTGGCAAAGAAGAGCAAGCTGGGCTACATCATCCTCACCGAGGGCTATATGGACGCCATCGCCCTGCACCAATACGGCTTTGACAGCGCCGTGGCCTCCCTGGGCACCGCCCTGACTGAGGAGCACGCGAACCTGCTGAGCAAATACACCGAACAGATCGTGCTGACCTATGACGCCGACGAGGCCGGGCAGAACGCCACCCGCCGGGCCGTGCCCATGCTGGAAAAGGCGGGGCTGAAGGTGAAGATCCTGCGCATGGAGGGGGCCAAGGACCCCGACGAATTCCTGAAAAAATACGGCGCAGACCGCTTCCGCCTTCTGCTGGAGCGCTCGGAGAACCACGCGGAGTATCAGCTGCAAAGTCTGGAGCGCCGGTACGATCTGAGCCTGGACGAGCAGCGCGTCGCCTTCCTCTCGGAGGCCGCGCAGATGATCGCCGCCCTTCCCAACGCCATCGAGCGGGAGGTATACGGCGCCCGGGCCGCCCAGAGCGCCGGGATCACGCCGGAGGCCATGAAGATCGAGGTGAACAAGGCCTACCGCCGCCGCCTCGGCCGGGAGAAAAAGGCCAGGGAGCGCGAGGCCATGGCTCCCGCCGCCCACGCCCAGCCGGCGGCCCGCTCCATCCGCTACACCAACCTGCGCTCGGCCATGGCCGAGGAGGGGCTGCTGCGGATGATCCTGCGCGAGAGCGCCCTGCTGGATCAGGTCGGAGATCTGGAGCCGGAGGACTTCTCCTCCCCCCTGCTGGGGCGGGCCTTTGCGGCCTTGCGTCAGCGCAGCCGGGAGGGCCTGCAGGTCAGCCTGGCGAGCCTGGGAGAGGACTTCAGCGCCGAGGAGCTGGCCCATCTGGCCCAGATGAGCCAGAAGAAAACCGAGCTTGTTTCGGAGGACGCCTTCCGGGACTATCTGGAAATCATACTGGACGAGTCGGCCAAGGCCGGCGTCCGGACGGATCAGGATCTGCTGGCCCTGCGGGACCGGCTGAAGCAAAAGAAAGGATATGGAGGGTAACGCAATGAGCGAAGCAATCGAACGCACGCAAACGGAACCGACCGAGCTCTACCAGAAAAAGCTCCAGGAGCTTTTGGAGAAGGGCAAGGCAACAAAGAAGCTCCCCTCCAGGCTGCTCATTGAGACCCTGGATCTGCTGGACGCCGACGAGCAGATGACCGAACAGATGTATGACGCCCTGGAGGCCGCCGGCATCGAGATCGACGTGGACGATGTGCTGGAGATCATCGGCAAGGCCGACGAGCTGGAGCCCACCAGCGAACAGCTCAGCCAGGAGGAAGAGAAGGAGATGGTGGATACCGAGGCCATCTCCGAGGGCCTGGCCCTGACGGACCCCGTGCGCATGTATCTCAAGGAGATCGGGCGGGTGCCCCTGCTCACCCAGGAGGAGGAGCAGGCCCTGGCCCAGCGCATCGAGGAGGGCGACGAGGAGGCCAAGAACCAGATGATCGAGGCCAACCTCCGCCTGGTGGTGGCCGTGGCCAAGCGCTATGTGGGCCGCGGAATGCACTTCCTGGACCTCATCCAGGAGGGCAACATGGGCCTTCTCAAGGCGGTGGAAAAATTCGATTACCGCAAGGGCTACAAATTCTCAACCTACGCCACCTGGTGGATCCGTCAGTCCATCACCCGGGCCATCGCCGACCAGGCCCGCACCATCCGCATCCCGGTGCACATGGTGGAAACCATCAACAAGGTCGCCCGGGCATCCCATCAGCTGGTGCAGGAGCTGGGCCGCGAGCCCAACGCCGTGGAGATCGCCGATTTCCTGGACCTGCCCCTGAGCAAGGTGGAGGAGATCATGAAGCTCTCCCAGGAGCCCATCTCCCTGGAGACCCCCGTGGGCGAGGAGGACGACAGCCATCTGGGCGACTTCATCCAGGATAATGAGGTTTCCGAGCCCATGGAGGCCGCCGCCGCCAACTCTCTGCGCGAGCAGCTGGAGAAGGCCCTGTCCATGCTCACCGAGCGGGAGGCCAAGGTCCTGCGGCTGCGCTTCGGCTTTGAGGACGGCAAGACCCACACCCTGGAGGAGGTGGGCAAGGAGTTCAACGTCACCCGTGAACGGGTGCGTCAGATCGAGTCCAAGGCCCTGCGCCGCCTGCGCCATCCCTCCAAATCCAAGGCTTTGCGGGATTTCGTGAACTGAAATCGAAAATCCGCTCTTGACATTACAGAAAAAAACCGTATCATATCTATGTAGATTTTGCGAATCATTCCGATCGGAGGATACTGATATGTTTGAAAAGATTGCCAACTACCTTTCCCGTCAAATGGACGTCCCCGTGGAGAGCATCACGGAGGATACCACCTTCGAGAGCCTCGGCATCGACTCCCTCGACACCGTGGAGATGCTGATGGATCTGGAGGAGGAGCTCAACGTGGATCTGGAGCTTGAGGAAAAGCTCAGCACCGTCGGTGAGTTCGCCGCCTTCGTGGAGGAGCGCATCGGCTGATCCAGCCATATAATCACTGATTGACCAATTACAGGCCTCCGGCCTGTGACAAGGTCGCACTAGCCGGGGAGATAGCGGTGCCCTGTAACCTGCAATCCGCTACAGCAGGAGTGAATTCCTACACCCGGGCATATGCTGTGTTGTCTGACCCCCGTAAGCGGCGATGAGGAACCGGTCCCGCGCAACGTGATCCCGGGAACCATGTCAGGCGGGGAACCGAGCAGCATTAAACGGACCATCGCGTGTGCCGTGGGGGTGCCGTTTCCGAGCTGGCTGCGAGGGTAACGGATATAGTATATGTTCAAATGTAGGTGTGCGATCTTGTCACAGGCCGGAGGTATTTCAATCCGGCAGCGAGGTGAAGCGCGTGTATCAGGCTCTGTACCGTAAATACCGTCCCCAGACCTTTGACGAGGTGGTGGGGCAGCTCGGCGTGACCCAGACCCTCCGCGCTCAGCTCCAGTCCGGCAAGCTCAGCCACGCCTACCTGTTCACCGGCTCCCGGGGCACGGGTAAGACCAGCTGCGCCAAAATCCTGGCCAAGGCTGTGAACTGCGAGCATCCGGAGGGCGGCAACCCCTGCAACGCCTGCGCCGCCTGCCGCGCCATCGACAGCGGCAGCTGCATGGACGTGCTGGAGATCGACGCCGCCTCCAACAACGGTGTGGACAACGTCCGCACCCTGCGGGACGACGCCATCTATCCCCCCGCCGAGGTGAAGATGCGGGTGTACATCATCGACGAGGTGCACATGCTGTCCATCTCGGCCTTCAACGCCCTGCTCAAGCTCATCGAGGAGCCTCCCGCCCATCTGCTGTTCATCCTGGCCACCACGGAGCTGCACAAGGTCCCCGCCACCATCCTCTCCCGCTGCCAGCGGTTTTCCTTCCGCCGGCTGCTGCCCGAGGACATCGGCGCGCGCATCAACGAATGCGCCTACCGCGAGGGCATTGAGATCGACGATCAGGCCATCGCGCTTCTCAGCCGTCTGGCAGACGGCGCCCTGCGCGACGGCATGAGCCTGCTGGATCAGTGCGCCAGCGCCGCCCAGGGCCGCGTCACGGCCCAAACCGTCTACCGCTGCCTGGGTCTGGCCGGCGAGCGCAGCACCGCGGAGCTGCTCGGCTCCATCGCCGCGGGGGACGGGGCAAAGCTGCTGTCGGACTTCTCCGCCCTGTACAGCGCCGGCAAGGATCTGGGCGCCATGGTGGAGGAGCTGACCGGTGCCTGCCGGGACCTTCTCATTCTGAAAACCGCACCGAAGGCGGAAAACCTCCTGTCCGGCATGTGCGATCCCGCGACGCTGCGAAAGCTCGCGCCCGGCTTCACTGGGGCGCAGCTGCTGCGCATGACGAGTCTGCTGCAGGAAACCGCCTCCGGCTTCAATCGCAGCGCCAACCGCCGCATCGATGTGGAGCTGTGCCTGCTCAAGCTGTGCGATCCCCATCTGGACGCCGATCCCGCGGCGCTGAGCGATCGGATCAGCCGCCTGGAGGCCTTGGCAGCGTCCAGTGGGCTGGCTGCTCCCGCGGCGCCTGCAGAGCCGGCGCCCCAGCAAGCCGCGGCCGCACCCGAGGCGGCGGACGCCCCGCCTCCCTTTGAGGATACGGACGCGCCGCCCTGGCAGACGGATCCCGCACCTGTCCAGGCTCCCGCGCCTGTCCCGGACCCCGTACCGGCGCCTGCGGCCCCCGCTTCGCGGGAGGATGACTTCTGGCAGCGGCTGTGCGACATACTGCGGCCGGTCATGTCCTTCCGGGATCAGTGGCTGTTTCGGCCGGAGTCCCGCGACCGGGTGTACGGCAGGCTTGACGGCAGCATTCTGCGCGTCAGCGCCTGCGACCGGTTCACCATGGGCATGGCGGAAAAGCAGAGCGACCGGATCGCCGAGGCGGCCGGACAGCTCCTGGGTTCCCCCGTGCGGGTGGTTTTTGCAGTAAAAGACAAGACTTCCGACGATGGCTCCGACGCCTTTGCCCAGCTCCTGAAGCGGGCGCAGCAGCATCCGGACATCGTGCATATCAAAAAATAAAGGAGAATCGCTATGGCAAAGGGCGGATATCGCGGCCCCATGATGGGCGGCGGCATGAACATGAATATGATGCGTCAGGCCCAGAAGATGCAGCAGGACATGCTGAAAATGCAGGAGGAGATGGAGGCCAGGGAGTATGAGGCCGCCGCCGGCGGCGGCATGGTCAAGGCTGCGGTCAACGGCAAGCACGAGCTGCTGCGCCTGGAGATCGACCCCGAGGCCGTGGACCCCGAAGACGTGGAAATGCTTCAGGATATGGTCATTGCCGCGGTGAACGAGGCCATCCGCAAGGCAACCGCCGAGAGCTCGGCCAGCATGTCCAAGCTCACCGGCGGGCTGAACCTGGGCGGCCTGTT
>CADBKB010000077.1 GCA_902795095.1 Oscillospiraceae bacterium | reverse complement strand
AGGGTTTCCTTTCGCGTCCAATCAAACCGTTTTCCAAACTTTTTCCAAAAGTTTGGAAAACGCACGCAGCGTGGCAAAAATACTTTTTTGACACGCTGATATACGTTTCAGTATTCTTTTTTCTTGATCCAGTGCAGGGCCAGGAGGTAGCCGCCCAGGACAAAGGCCAGGCAAACCGCGGCCAGCAACCCCGCCAGAGCGGCCTTCGGCAGGCCGGTGAAGAAGCCGGAGACCGCCGCGGCCTGGTTCGGCAGCAGCCGGGTGATCCCCACCACCGCCAGCATGCCCACGCCCATCACCACGTAGAGGATGATCCGGCCCTGGTCGCCGGTGAAGCGGATGCGCAGGGGCAGCATGATCCCGGCAAAGACCGCGCACACGAGGGCCGTCATCGCCACCGACATCCAGGCGTCCTCCGGGCTCACATCGTGGGCAAAGAGGGCGCGGGCGCCGGTGCTGATCAGGCCAAGAACCATGGCCGCCGCCAGCAGCAGGCCGGTCAGCACGAATTTCTCCGTCACATAGGCGCCGCGGGAGAAGGGCAGGGAGAACAGGCTCGCCTCGCCCCGGTCCAGCTCGTCATAGCTCAGAGTGCTGTTGGCCAGGATGGTGGACATCATCCCCAGGAAGGGGAAGGCAAAGCCGTCTTTGAACATGACGGTGAACCAGACGGTCAGGATCAGAAACACCGGCACGATTCGCTTCTGGTTGCGAAGCAGACACAGATCCTTGATCAGTAAGCCTTTCATAGCGCTTCTCCTTTGAGCATCATCATAATGAATTCGTCCAGGGTGATCCGTTCGATCACCATGCCGGGATAATTCTCGGCAAAAAACCGCTTCTGGTCCGTGAGCAGGCTCCACCCGAAGCTCTCCCGGCGGCGGCGCAGGATGTACTGCGGCACGTCCGAGAGCTCCGCGACCTTCAAGATGGCGTAGTCGCTGAGCAGGCGGTCGGTGTCCTCATGGCAGATGATTTTTCCGCCGTCGATCATATAGAAGTCGTCGCAAAGCTGCTCCAGGTCGCCGGAAATGTGGGAGCTGATGAGGATGGCCCGGCGCTCGTCCGCCTCCACGTATTCCCGCAGCAGCTCCAGGATCTGATCCCGGGCCAGCACGTCCAGGCCCGCCGTGGGCTCGTCGAGCAGCAGCAGCTCCGCCCCGTGGGACACGGCGGCCAGCACCTTGAGCTTGGCCTTCATGCCGGTGGAAAATTCCTTGATCCGCTTGTCCGCCGGCAGGCCCAGGGCCTCGGCCTTCGCCCGGTAGTAGGCGGGGTCAAAGGCGGGATAGAAGGCGGCCAGGATTTTTTCCACGTCGCGCACCGTCAGCTCGCCGCTGAAGCCGGATTCCGCCAGGGCCACGCCCATGCGCCGCTTGTCGGCGGGGGTGGGCGCGTCCAGCTGCCGGCCGAACAGCTCGATGCTCCCGCCGTCGGGCCGGATCAGCCCCAGCACCGCCTTGACCGTGGTGCTCTTGCCCGCGCCGTTGGCGCCGATGAAGCCGGTGATCATGCCCGGACGGACCTCCATGGTGCAGTCCAGACGGAAATCCCGGTAATTCTTTTGAAGATTCGTCAGTTTCAGCATGGGTTATTCCTCCGTAATGATGTCAAGCATGCTGCGCAGCTCCTCCGGGCTCACGCCGTAGCGCTTCGCCTTTGCGGCGACCGCCTCCAGATCCTGCTCCAGATCCCGGCGCCGGGCCTCCTGCATGAGGCTCCGGTTCGGCGCCAGCACGTAGGTGCCCTTGCCGTGGACGGTGGCGGTCAGTCCCTCGTCCTCCAGGCAGTCGTAGGCCTTCTTGACCGTGAGGGCGCTGATCTTCAGCTCCCGGGACAGGGCCCGCACCGAGGGCAGGGGATCGTTCTCCGCCAGCGCGCCGGACAGGATCATCTGCTTGACGGACTCCACGATCTGCTCATAGATCGGGGTCATGGAATAGGTGTCGATGATAATGTTCATGGGGTCAGACCTCTTGCTTCGTTGATTCAACGATAACAGTATATAACAGTCTGAAACAGTTGTCAACTGTTATATACTGTTTTTTCAAAAAATTTTTCGCAGGGACGCATAAACGCCGCCCGCGCCACACCCGCAATGCGCCGCACCCGTAGGGAGGCGTGCCCACACGCCTCCGCCGCCACCTTCTCCGTAGAGAAGCATGTCTGCATACAGCAGAGCCAAAGCCTTCCGCACCCGTAGGGGCCGATGCCCACATCGGCCCGCCTGTGCCATGTTCGAGTCTTGTTCTGCCTCCGGGCATGGGGCAGGGTATCGGCGGTTCCCGACGGAGGCGTCTGGGGACGCCTCCCTACGGCAAAGTCTGGAACACAGGGGACGGTTCTGTGTGTTCTTCAACACACAGAACCGTCCCCTGTGTTTCCTGCCGTGATTTGCGGGCGCATGTGGGCATGCGCCCCTACGGGTGCATACGGAGATCAGAATGCCCAGGCGCCGTTGCGGAAGATGGGGACGGTGCCGGAATCCGTTTCGGCGTCGATGTTGAGACCGGCGTAGCCGATCATGAAATCCTCGTGCACGCCGGAGTCGTTGACGCCCAGGGCGCGGCACTCTTCCAGGGTGCGGTTCTCGAAGCCGTCGATGGTGTCGGCGAAGCCCATGCCCAGGGCCAGATGGCAGGCGGCGTTCTCGTCGAACAGGGTGTTGTAGAACAGCAGGCCCAGGTTGCTGATGGGGCTGTCGTGGGGCACCAGGGCGCATTCGCCCAGGTAGGCGCTGCCCTCGTCCATGCCGATGAGCTTGCCCAGCAGGGCCTCGTTCTTCTCGGCGTGCCATTCCACAGCCTTGCCGCCTTCAAAGCGGATCCGGAAATTCTCGATGAGCTGGCCCTGGTAGGACAGGGGCTTGGTGGCATACACGACGCCCTCCGCCTCGCCGCGCTTCGGGGAGACAAAGCACTCCTCGGTGGGGATGTTGGGGTTGAAGACGATGTTCTGCAGACTCTTTTCGCTGCCGCCGCTGAAGCGGCCCTCGGGGATCATGCCCACGGTGAGATCGGTGCCGTTGTCGCCGTAGTAGTGCAGCTGCCGGATGCCCAGGGAGTTGAGGTAGGCGCAGCGGCTGCGCAGCGTCTCGTTATGGGCCTGCCATGCGGCGGCGGGATCGTCGCCGTCGGCGCGGGAGGTCTTCAGGATCGCCTCCCACAGGGCCTCCACCGCCTGGCTCGCCCGCTTTTCGGGGAAGAGCTTCTTGGCCCAGGCCTTGCCGGGCACCGCGGCGATGCACCACTGGTAGCGGTTTTCCATCTTGTCGCGGTAGGGCTTGATGATGGGGATGAGCTTCATCTGGGCCTTGGCCAGCTTGACCTGGTTGATGCCCCGCAGGCCGTCGGGATCGTCGGAGATCAGATAGATCCGGCAGGGCAGCTCCTCGGTGTAGTGCTGCCAGCGGGCGCGCTCCCAGTCGGACAGGCTGCCCATGACCTTGAGGGACTGATGGCGGACGTTGATTTTCCTGAGCGGCTGGTAGGACCAGTCCACCACCACGCGCTTCGCGCCGGCGCGGTAGGCCTCCTCCACCACCATGGCCACGAATTCCGGCTGATCCAGGTCCGCTTGGACGAAGACCTCCTGACCCTTCTGAACATTCACGCCCGTACGGACGATGAGTCTGGCATAGTTTCTGAGTGCGGTTTTCTTCACAATGGGTTCCTCCTGCGTTTTTTTTCAATATTGTAGCATCTGCGGCGGTGATTTACAACCAATCGCCTGTTTTTTTATTTCCCGGGGTCTATGATGAAGGCATGACTGCAAAGGAGGAAATGCAATGCTGAAAACAAAAACGCGCCCGGCCTCCGGCCGGGTGCTGCAGCTGCCCGTGGGGGAGATCCGACCGAATCCGGCCCAGCCCCGGCGGGTTTTTGACGACAGCGGCCTGCAGGAGCTGGCCGGGAGCATCGCCAGCTTCGGGATCATCCAGCCGCTGACGGTGCGCCGGGTATCCGACGGCTATGAGCTGGTGGCGGGAGAGCGCCGGCTGCGGGCGGCGAAGCTGGCGGGCCTCAGGGAGGTGCCCTGCATCCTCATGGCCCTGGATGAGGCAGAGTCCGGCATGGTGGCGCTGATCGAGAATCTCCAGCGCCGGGACCTGGACTACATCGAGGAGGCCGAGGGCCTGGCCCGTCTGATGCGGCTGTACGGCCTGAGCCAGGAGCAGGCGGCCATGCGCATCGGCAAAAGCCAGAGCGCCGTGGCCAACAAGCTGCGCCTGCTGCGCCACACCGCCCCCGTGCGCGAGGCCCTGCGGGAGAACCGCCTGTCCGAGCGCCATGCCCGGGCCCTGCTGCGGCTGCCCGGGGAGCAGGCCCGGCTGGACGCCATCGCCGTCATCGCCCGGAGGGGGATGACCGTGGCGCAGACGGAGGAATATGTGGAATCGCTGCTGCGCGCCCCGGCGCCGCGGCGCAGGATGCCGGACGTCGCGCAGCTGCTGGGCTCCATCGACCAGAGCGTGGCCAGGCTGCGCGGCGCGGGCTTCCCCGCGGACAGCTCCCGCCGGGAGGACGATCGGGAGATCATTCTCACCATCCGCATCCCAAAACAGGGGGAAAAATTGTAATTTTCGGTTGATTTTCCCCTGCACAGCGGTTATAATGGATGGGCTTGATTACAGTTTACATGGAGGACATGCATATGCTGAAAAATACCGAAAAAACCATGGATAAGATCGTTGCGCTGTGCAAGGGCCGCGGCTTCATTTTCGCCGGCTCCGAGATCTACGGCGGCCTGGCCAACACCTGGGATTACGGCCCCCTCGGCGTGGAGCTCAAGAACAACGTCAAGCGTGCCTGGTGGAAGAAGTTCGTGCAGGAGAACCCCTACAACGTGGGTCAGGACTCCGCCATCCTCATGAATCCCCAGACCTGGGTCGCCTCCGGTCATCTCGGCGGCTTCTCCGATCCTCTGATGGACTGCAAGGAGTGCAAGGAGCGCTTCCGCGCCGACAAGCTCATCGAGGGCTTCTGCGAGCAGGCCGGCATCACCCTGGAAAAGCCCATCGACGCCTTCTCCCAGGCCGAAATGGCCGCCTTCGTGGAGGAGCACAACGTGCCCTGCCCCACCTGCGGCAAGCATAACTTCACCGACATCCGTCAGTTCAACCTGATGTTCAAGACCTTCCAGGGCGTCACCGAGGACGCGAAGAACACCGTGTACCTGCGTCCCGAGACCGCCCAGGGCATCTTTGTCAACTTCAACAACATCCTGCGCACCACCCGCCGCAAGCTGCCCTTCGGCGTGTGCCAGGTGGGCAAGTCCTTCCGCAATGAGATCACCCCGGGCAACTTCACCTTCCGTACCCGCGAGTTCGAGCAGATGGAGCTGGAGTTCTTCTGCGAGCCGGGCACCGATCTGGAGTGGTTCGCCTACTGGCGCGGCTTCTGCCGCGACTGGCTGCTGGGCCTGGGCATGCGCGACGAGGACCTGCGCCTGCGCGACCATGAGCCCGAGGAGCTGAGCTTCTATTCCAAGGCCACCACCGACTTCGAGTTCATGTTCCCCTTCGGCTGGGGCGAGCTCTGGGGCGTGGCCGACCGCACCGACTACGACCTGACCCAGCATCAGAAGGTCTCCGGCGTGGATATGACCTATTTCGACCAGGCCAAGAACGAGCACTATATCCCCTACGTTATCGAGCCGTCCCTGGGCGCCGACCGCGTGGTCCTGGCGTTCCTGGTGGAGGCCTATGACGAGGAGGTCGTCGGTCAGGACAAGAAGGGCAACGACGATATCCGCGTCGTGCTGCATCTGCATCCGGCCCTGGCCCCCTTCAAGGCCGCCGTGCTGCCGCTTTCCAAGAAGCTCAGCCCCAAGGCCGAGGAGATCTACCATGCGCTGCAGAAGGACTTCATGGTGGACTTCGACGACGCCGGCTCCATCGGCAAGCGCTACCGCCGCGAGGACGAGATCGGCACTCCCTACTGCATCACCGTGGACTTCGAGACCGTGGGCGATCCCGAGAAGGGCATCGAGCCCGACAATAGCGTCACCATCCGCGACCGCGACACCATGGAGCAGGTCCGCGTACCCATCGCCGAGCTCAAGGCCTGGCTC
This sequence comes from Oscillospiraceae bacterium, assembly GCA_902795095.1. The sequence goes on along the minus strand of CADBKB010000077.1, from coordinate 1,415 downwards.
GCCGACAAGCTGGCATATTGATCGTGATTCATCCGGGGCGGTCTGCACAGACCGCCCCGCTTTTTATGCCGCACTCGTAGGGGCGCATGCCCTCATGCGCCCGTGCCCGCCGATTTGACCCGCAGGGCATTGACGGTTCCCATCGGGCCGATGTGGGCATACATTCGTGACTCTTCGAGTTCGGCCCCTACGGGTGGGATCATCGTAGGGGCGCATGCCCTCATGCGCCCGTGCGCGCTGATTTGACCCGCAGGGCATCGACGGGTCCCGACGCAGAAAAGGAACGCCTTTGCCACCTCATCCGTCACGGCTTCGCCGTGCCACCCAAGGTGAATGCCCGCGAAGCGGGCAGAGAGGGTGGCCTGGGCCATTCCCCTCGAGGGGAAGGCTTTGATACTCTGATACTTGGGGGTGATTCCATGGAACTTCGATATGTTGCGCCCTGTGAGGGCAGGCTCCTGCGCTTTCTGCGGCGGGAGCTGGGGCTCTCCTCCGGCCTGGTGAGCCGGCTGAAATTCCGGGACGCCTTTCTCGTCAACGGCGTGCCGGCGCACACCGACTTCCCCGTGCGCCCCGGCGACGAGATCCGGGTGATCCTGGACGAGCCGATGCCGGACTACCCCGCCGAGCCCGGCCCCCTGGACATTTTATATGAAGACGAGGCCATGATCGCCCTGGACAAGCCCGCCGGGCTCATCATGCACCCCACCTTCAACCGCACCGCCGGGACCCTGGCCAACCGGGTGCTGGCCCATTATCAGCAGACGGGCCAGGCCTGCGCGGTGCACCCCGTCAGCCGGCTGGACCGGGACACCTTCGGCGTGGTGCTGCTGGCGAAGAACGCCCATGTGCACACGCTGTTGATCAACACGCCGAAGGAAAAGATCTACGAGGCCCTGGTGGTGGGCACGCCGTTCCCGCCGGCCGCTACCGTGGACGCCCCCATCGCCCGCATGTCGCCCACCAGCCTGCTGCGCTGCGTGCGCGCCGACGGAAAGCCCGCCGTGACGCAATATGAAACCGTCGAGGCGGGGGAGATCAGTCTGGTCCGTCTCCGGCCTGTGACGGGCCGGACCCACCAGCTCCGGGTCCACATGGCCTTCATCGGCTGCCCCATCCTGGGCGATCCCCAGTACGGCAGCGCCGCGGGCGTCACCCAGCAGCTGTGCGCGCGCACCCTGCGTCTGACCCATCCCCTGACGGGCGAGCCGCTGGAATTCGTTTCAAACCAGCCCCTGCGCCGCCTGTAGGGCATCAACCGCGCCCGTAGGGGAGGGGCTTGCCCCTCCCGTGGCTGCGTTTATTCCTGCTGCCGGTTTTATGTGATACGGATTCGGGAGGGGCAAGCCCCTCCCCGATATCCTTTTATCCGCCGGCATTGTACCGCAGGGAAGCGAAAAATTCCTGGAACCTGG
>CADBKB010000076.1 GCA_902795095.1 Oscillospiraceae bacterium | reverse complement strand
GCTGATAGACAAAGCTCGGCATGAACGCGCCCTGAGAGTTATACACAAAGGCAAGCGACCAACTCTGATAGAGTATGGAGCCCAGCACCACCGCGGGGAGGAAGCCCAGGGCCACGGTGCCGAGGCTCGTCTTCCGCGCCAAAAGCGGACGGAACAGCCCGCCGCACAGACCGTAAAGCAGCGGCGGCACGCAGAACAGGGGATTGTAGCCGTAGCCGGAGAACAGACAGCCCACCGCGTCGGCGGCGAAGCCCACCAGCATCCCGGGTACCGGTCCGAAGAGCATGCCCGCCAGGAACACCGGAACAGCCTCAATGGAGAAGCGGGTGGTGGCGTTGGGCATCGGGATGATCAGCCGCGCCAGCACCACGGTGATGGCGGCGAGCAGAGCACAGGTGACAAGGGGACGGGTGGACATGGCGGAAAAACGATTTTTTCGCATAAAAAAGCCTCCATTTCGATGGAGGAGGTTGAAAGTATTCGTCCGGCTGCATCCGAAGCCCAGGGCGGTCGGCGGATACGGCACCGCGGAGCGCAATCGCTCCTTCGCCCGGCGGCAACCTCCTATCCGTCCGGTACTTAACGCGCCATATCCTACTCCCTGCGGAAGCGGCTGGCCTTATTATAGCGCTTCATCGAGGAAAATCAACCGTCTTCACGGATTTTTTACGTTTTTTTCTTAGCACTTGAAATGAGGGCGACAAACTGGTAAAATAATATACTAATATGAGAGTCCATGGCCTAAGGCCATAGAAAGAAGAGGTAGCCGCGTGTATCTGAAATCGTTGGAGATCCAGGGCTTCAAGTCCTTCCCGGATAAGACCGTTCTGCGCTTTGGCGACGATATCACCGCCATCGTGGGTCCGAACGGCTCCGGCAAATCCAATATTTCCGATGCGATCCGATGGGTCATGGGAGAGCAGAGCACCAAGGCTCTGCGCGGCGCGAAAATGGAGGACGTCATTTTCGGCGGCACCCAAAAGCGCGGCGCGGTGGGCTTTGCCGAGGCCACCCTGGTGCTGGACAATGCCGACGGCGCCCTGTCCTACGACGCCAGGGAAATCGCGGTCACACGGCGCTACTACCGCTCCGGAGACAGCGAGTACTATATCAACCGCCGTTCCGCCCGCCTGCGGGACATCCATGAGCTGTTTATGGATACAGGCCTTGGCCGTGAGGGCTATTCCAACATCAGCCAGGGCCGCATCGACGAGATCCTTTCCCTTCGCAGCGTGGACCGCCGCGAGGTCTTTGAGGAGGCGGCGGGCATCTCCAAATTCCGCCACCGCAAGGAGGAGACCGAGCGCCGCCTGCTGAACACCCAGGACAACCTCACCCGCATCGGCGACAAGATCGCCGAGCTGGAGCTCCAGGTGGAGCCTTTGCGGGTGCAGGCGGAGAAGGCCAGAAAGTATCTGGCTTACCGCGATGAGCTCAAGGGGCTCGAAGTGGCGGTCTGGCTGGAGGCCCTGGATCGACTTGCCGCCGCCGCCCAGAAGGCGGAGGAGGATTACCGTTCCGCCGCATTCATTCTGCAGCAGTCCCACGAGGAGCTGGAACGGCTCTACGCCCTGTCCGAATCGCTGGCAAACGCGTTGCATGAGCAGGATAACGCGCTGGACAGCAGCCGAATCGCCATCGGAGAGGTCGAAGCCTCCATTCGCGGAATTGAGGGCAAGGTCGCCGTTCTGGAGAGCAATCTGAAAAACAACCATACCAACATTGAGCGCATGCAGCTCGAACTTGCTGACGCGGACAACAGAAGCGAGAGCATCCGCACCCAGATCGCACAGCATGAGGCCCGCATCGCCGAGATCGACGCCGAGAGCGGAGAACTCAACGCACAGATTCTGGAAAAGCAGGACGAGAGCAGGACCTTTGCCGCCAGCGCCGACGAGCTGACCAGGCGCTATGTGCAGTGGACCGAGACCCAGACCGGGATCCAGGAGGATCTGGCCGACAAGCGGGCGCAGGTGGCCGCCATCGAGCAGTCTGAACGCCTGTCCGTTGCCAGAAGCGAGGAGCTCTCCGCGCAGAATGCGCTGGCCCACGCCCGCCTGGAGGAGATCGACGCCGACGTGGACCGCTGCGCCAGAGCATTGTCCGGCGCACGGGAGGAGGCCTCTGCCCTGGAGAATACCATCGCGGGCTATACCCTGCGGCTGCAGGGACGGGCGAGCAAGCGCGATGCGCTGAAAGAGGCGTGCAGCAAGCTGGAGATCGACCTGCAGACCGCCGCCCGGCAGCGCGCCATGTACCGCGAGATGGAGCGAGCCTTCGAGGGCTATTCCAAGGCCGTCAAGCACACCATGCAGCAGGCCAAGGCCGGTCTACTCGATGGCATACACGGACCTATTTCCTCTCTGATCCACACCGATGATGACTATACCGTCGCCATCGAGACCGCCATGGGCGCGGCGATGCAGTATATCGTTGTGCGCGACGAGCGTGCCGGCAAGTCCGCCATCGAGAATCTTAAGGCGGCGGATAAGGGACGCAATACCTTCTATCCGATGAACACTGTCCGCGGCAGGACCATGGAGGAACCCGCCCTGGCAAATGACCCCGGCTTTGTGGGGGTTGCCTCCGCGCTGGTTCGCTGCCGTGATGAATACCGCCAGATCATCGAGCACATCCTCGGCCGCACCGCCGTGGCGGAGACCCTGGACGACGCGATCCGTATCTCAAAAAAATACCCCCGCCGATTCCGCATCGTGACCCTGGACGGCCAGGTGGTCAACGCGGACAGCTCCATGACCGGCGGATCTGTGATCCGAAATTCCGGCATCCTGTCCCGGGCGAACGCCATGGTAAGGCTCGACGCGCAGATCGCCGAGGATACCGCCAGACTGGAATCTCAAAAAAAGGCTCTGGAGGCCGCGCAGAGCGAGACGGCAAAGGTGGAATACGAGCTTGACGGGGCGAAAAACGAGTTGCGGCAGGCCCAGGACGCCGTGCTTCGCATGGAGGGCGAGCTGCGCCAGCACGAAGTGCTGCGCGGCGCCGTGGCGGACGCCATTGAGGCCAATGATCGGGAGCTGCAGACCCTGGGCGAGCGCAGCCGGCTGGATCACGACCGGTCCGTGGCCCTGGAGGCCCAGATTGAGCTGCAGGAGTCCCGCCTGGCTGAGGCCGGCCGGAAGCTGTCCGAAATCACAGTCAGCCAGAACGACGCGCTGGAAAAGGTGCGCCTGCTCTCCGACGAGATCACCCGCCGCAAGGTGGAGACCGCTGCCCTGGAGGCAGAGCGTCAGTCCAGCGTTGTGGCGCGGGATCACCTCCGGGAGCTCGGCTCCTCCATGCAGGGCGATCTCAACCAGAAGCAGGCTCTGATCGACCGTTTCGCAGCCCACAACGATGAGATCGAAGCGCAGATCCGGGATCTGGAAGGGGAGAAGCAAGCCCTTGCCATGGAGCTTTCCGGGAAAAATGAAGCTCTGCAGCAGCTGACCCGGACGCGCATGGATTCCGAGGCCCGCAAGACGAAGGCCGAGCGGGAGGCCCAGGACAAGAGCAAGGAAATCCTCAATATGGAACGGGAGGCCGCCCGGCTGGAGCAGAAGAAGAATGCCGCCGGCATGGAGGAAAAGCAGATCGTTGACAAGCTCTGGGACACTTATGAGCTGACCCGCTCCACCGCCGCAGAGGCCGCCGCGCCCATCGAATCCGTGGCGGGCGCCCAGCGATCCATCACGGACCTCAAACGGAAAATCACCGCCCTGGGCGAGCCGAACCCCGGCGCCATCGCCCAGTTTGAGCTGGTCAACGAGCGATATCAGTATCTGTGTACCCAGCGAGACGATGTTCTGCAAGCCAAGCAGGAGCTGGAGGGCGTCATCGACTCCATCACGGGGCAGATGGTGGAGATCTTCACGCAGGAGTTTGCCAAGATGGGGCAGTACTTCAGTCAGACCTTTACCGAGATGTTCGGCGGCGGCAAGGGCGCGCTGGTCCTGGAGGACCCGACCCAGCCGCTCACCTGCGGCATCGAGATCCGTGTCCAGCCTCCCGGCAAGCAGCTCAAAACCATCACCCTGCTCTCCGGCGGCGAGAAGGCCTTCGTGGCCATCGCCCTGTATTTCGCAATATTGAAGGTCCGCCCCACGCCGTTCTGCATGCTCGATGAGATCGACGCCGCCCTGGACGACCGCAACGTGGACCGTTTTGCCGGCTATCTGCGGACCCTGTGCAAAAAGACGCAGTTCATCGTCATCACCCATCGCCGCGGCACCATGGAGCAGGCGGACATCCTCTACGGCGTGACGATGCAGGAGCAGGGCGTATCCAAGATCATCCAGCTCGACCTTCAGCAGATGGTCGATACCCTGGGCATCACAGAATAATAAGGAGTACCATATGGGTTTTTTCGATAAAATCAAAGCAGGCCTCACAAAAACCAGGAACGCCATGGCCAACACTGTGGGAAGCGTTTTCTCCGGCTTCTCGGCCATTGACGACGAGTTCTACGATGAACTGGAGGAATGTCTTATCCTCGCCGATCTCGGCGTGGAAACGGCCACAAAGGCTGTGGATCGTCTGCGCGAGGTGGTGCGCGAGCGCAGGATCAAGGATCCGGAGGACGCCAGAGGCGCCCTGCGGGAGGTCCTGGCGGATATGCTGAACGTCGGACCGTCCACCCTGGATCTAAGCACCAGTCCTTCGGTGGTTCTGGTGATCGGCGTCAACGGCGTGGGCAAGACCACCACCATCGGCAAGCTGGCCTCCCAGCTCCGGTCGGAGGGGAAGAAGGTACTGCTGTGCGCCGCCGATACCTTCCGCGCCGCCGCGGCGGACCAGCTGGAGATCTGGGCACAGCGCAGCGGCGCGCAGATCGTCCGTCAGGCCGAGGGCGCGGATCCCGCTTCTGTGGTATACGACGCCGTCAGCGCCGCCCGCGCCAGAGGGACCGATGTGATCATCTGCGATACCGCAGGCAGACTCCACAACAAGCAGAATCTCATGAACGAGCTCAATAAAATCAGCCGCATCCTCGACCGGGAGCTGCCGAACGCAGCGAAGGAGGTCCTACTTGTGCTCGACGGCGCCACAGGCCAGAACGGTCTGATCCAGGCAAAAGCCTTCTCCGAGATCGCCGGCGTCACCGGTCTTGCGGTCACCAAGCTTGACGGCACCGCCAAGGGCGGCATCGTCATCGCTGTGGCGGATACCCTGGGCATCCCGGTAAAGTACGTGGGTGTGGGCGAGGGGATCGACGATCTCATGCCCTTTGAAGCGGAGAACTTCGTTTCCGCCCTGTTCTGAGGAAAGACCATGGACTTTATTTTAGCCAGCAAGAATCCCCACAAGCTGCAGGAGATGTCCGCCATTCTGGGACAGTATGGCGTCAGCCTTCGTTTGCAGAGCGAGCTCGGGCTCGATATCGACGTGGAGGAATACGGCGCAAGCTTTGAGGAAAACGCGATGATCAAGGCCCGCGCCGTCATGCAGGCCGCAGGACTTCCCGCCATCGCCGACGACTCCGGCCTGGAGGTGGACGCTCTGGACGGCGCGCCGGGCATCTACTCCGCCCGCTACGGCGGAGAAGCCTGTCACAACGACCGGGAGCGCTATGAGCTTCTGCTGGAAAACCTGCGGGGCGTCCCTGCACAGAAGCGCACGGCCCGATTCGTCTGCGTGATCGCCGCGGTTTGGCCGGACGGCAGGCAGCTCTGCGTCCGCGGCGTCTGCGAAGGGCGCATTCTGGAAGCCCCCGGCAGGGACAACGGCTTCGGCTACGATCCGGTGTTCTATGTGCCGTCGGAGGGATGCACCTTCTCCGAGATGCCTCCGGCGCGTAAAAACGAGATATCCCACAGGGCCAACGCCCTGCGATTATTTCAATCCAAACTGACAGAGGGTTAGATTATGCTGACAAGCAAACAAAGAGCCGAGCTTCGGGCCCAGGCCAACGGGCTGGAGACCACACTGATCGTCGGAAAGGACGGCGTCACCGGCCAGGTGATCGCCGAGGCGGAGCGCCAGCTGAGCGCGAGGGAGCTCGTCAAGGGCAAGGTGCTCGAAACGTCGCTGCTTTCCTCCCGGGAGGCCTGCGACGCCATCTGCGCCTCCACCGGAGCCGACGGCGTGCAGACTCTGGGGTCGAAATTCGTCATCTTCCGCATCAACGAGAAAAAGCGGCAGCAGGAGGCCGAAAAGCGCAAGGCAGCAAAGAACGCCGCCCAGAACCCTGTACGCAAGGGCGTCCAGGCCCGCCGCGCAAAGGCAAAGCAGGTCAGGGAAAAGAAAAACGAATACTTCCGCCAGGCCGCGGTGCAGGCCGCCATCGACCGTCGCCGCGACGAGCAGGACAACTGACATGGCACGGGTCGGCATTTTCGGCGGCAGCTTCAACCCGCCCCATCGCGGGCATCTGCTGGCCGCCCGGGAGCAGAAGCGGCTCCTGGGCCTGGACCGGGTCATCCTGATCCCGGCACTCATTCCACCGCATAAGCAGCTGACCGACGGCTCCCCGGACGCGGACGACCGTCTGGCGATGACCGAAGCGCTGGTCAGCGGCGACCCCGGGTTGACGGTTTCCGACATCGAGCTGCGCCGTATCGGGCCCAGTTACACCGCCGACACTCTGGCCGCCCTCCATGAGCGCATGCCGGACGACGAGCTGTTCCTGCTCATGGGCACGGACATGTTCCTGAGCTTCCACACCTGGTCGCGGCCGGAGGTCATCTGCCGGTATGCTACCATCTGTCTTGCGGTGCGGGAGAAGCCCTCGAAGAAGGACGAGGCCGAGATCCAGGCCCAGACGGAGCTGCTGCGCCGGCGCTACGGCGCCCGGGTGGAACGGGTGGACAATGAATTTGAGGAGATGTCCTCCACCCTTATCCGCCGGATGCTGCAGTTCGACTGCGCCGAGGGGTATCTCACAGCGGAGGTGCTGGATTACATCCTTCGCAGGGGCCTGTACGGTACGGATCTTCCCATGAAGAACCTGCCCTACGACGAGCTTTGCCTTCGCTCTCTGGCCCTGCATAAGGAAACCCGCCGGGCTCACGTCATCGGCTGCAGCGAGACCGCCAGAGATCTGGCTTTGAAATGGGGCGCGGATCCCGCGCTTGCCGCCAGGGCGGGCATCCTGCACGATATTACCAAGGCGCTGGACAAGCCTGCCCACCTGGCCCTGTGCAAGAAATACGGTACGGTCCTGCGGGGCTTCGAGGTGGAAAACGAGAAGCTGCTCCATTCCAAGTCCGGCGCGGCCGTGGCAGGAGGCGTGTTCGGCGAATGCCCGGAGGTGGTCTCTGCGATCTTCTGGCACACCACCGGCAAGGCGGATATGACCCTGCTTGAGAAGATCATCTACATGGCGGACTATATGGAGCCGAACCGGGATTTTGACGGCGTGCAGACCCTGCGGGAGCTGGCCTGGACAGATCTGGACCGGGCGATGCTTGCCGCGTTCCAGCTCAGTGTGGATATCCTGTTGGCGCGCGGCAAGGCTGTGGACGAGCATTCCCTGCAGGCGCTGGAATATATGAAGCAACAGCTTGGAATCAAACCGTGAATATGAAAAGGA
>CADBKB010000075.1:9865-10893 GCA_902795095.1 Oscillospiraceae bacterium | reverse complement strand
AAAACGGTTTGATTGAACGCGAAAGGAAACCCTGACGGTTTCCTTTCACACTATCCTTCCCTCCGATTCTTGAAGTCTTCTGAGTTTTTTGACAGTCTCCGGCCCGGGGCTCTTATTTTGAGCCCCGGGCCGTCTGTTTTTCTGTCTGCTTCCCATCGCTGCCGCTTCTTTTCGCGCGAAAAGCCCATGGCTGTCTAATCAGACGGGGCGCCGGCGATGGCTTCCGGATCCCATCGGTATTCATAGATCAGCTTGTCGTATGTTTTTTCGCCCACGGTGAGGCCGCCGGGAACCGTCTGCACGCAGCGCATCCCCGCTTTTTCGAGCACGCGCCGCGACCCGGTATTCTCCGCGGCGCACCAGGCCGTCACGCGGGAGAAGCCCTCGTTCTCCGTCAGATATTCCAGCACCTTTTTCAGCGCCTCCGTTGCGAGCCCGCGGCCCTGCCAGCCCCGGACAACGCTGAAGCCGACCTCGATCTGCCGCTCTTTCCGGTCATAGGCGCCGATCGTTCCGACCACGACGCCCTCAATGTCCATCACCCAGGAATAAAACTGCCCGTCATGATAGCGCGCAATCAACTCCTGCACCGTTTCCCGCGCCATTTCCGGGGTCGCGTAAGGGTTCCAGCCGGAGTATCGGGACATCTCCGGATCCGTTCCCAGATAACGGTGCAGCGGCTGCGCATCCTCGGGGCAATACCTGCGCAGGATCAGCTGCTGCGTCCACAGCTCCGCCGTGCCATGGATCGTGATCTCCTCTATGGAGCCGATCTGCGAATTGAAAACGATAAAGTCCTCGATGAAAAGGCCGTCTTCCTTTCCGCCCCACTCGCTTGCGAAATAATCGCGCGTCTCATATCGCGCAAGACCCGTGAGGGTGTCCCCATATATGGTTTGGACGCAGACATATTTTTGATTGTATCCTTTCAGATCCATCGTCAATTCCCCTCCGCAGGCAGGATAACTACTCTCTCCGGGGCCGTTGCAAAATGCATTTTGCAACGGCCCCGTGCAAGATTTCCGGCA
>CADBKB010000075.1:0-9829 GCA_902795095.1 Oscillospiraceae bacterium | reverse complement strand
TTTTTGATTGAACGCGAAGGGCGGGCCTTGCCCCCCTTCACTCTTCCCCCTGCTGCTCTCTTTTTGCAGCCTTTCCTTCTGTTTCGGCGTGTCGCTTTTATTTTGTGGCGCGTCAGGCCCGTTTTATCATTTGCGGGGACGTCGTTCATCTTACGGACCGTCCGGCGCCCGCCGGAAGAAGAGCCCTTCCGCCGCCGCAAGCTCCCGGATCATCGCAAGCACCTCGTCATTTTCCGTCCAGACGGACATATACGTATCCGTGGGATCGATCTCCAGCAGGGTCTGCTGCGCCGGCAGAAGCGCGCGGAAGCACCTGTTGTCGGGGAGCGCTTCCAGTCGCCTTACGGCGTTTTCCGGGTCGGGATTCATCTCCCAGGCGCCGTCGGGATCGAAGGAATACTCCGCGTCATAATAGCAGTTGAGCTTCAGGATGATCTCTGTCATCTTCCGGCGCAGCCGCGTCATGCGCTCCGGCTGCCGGAAGCAGCGGTTCACCGCGAAATACTGCCCGGCCGCGTCCTCCGGGACCTGCCTCGGCAGGATGTCGGCGATCCAGCAGGGCACGTCGTTCACAAGGTGATCCAGAAGATCGTCGTAGCGGTCCGGGTCATCCGACGGGAGGATCCTCTCGGGAATCTCGTCGATCGTTTTGATTTCCGACAGAAAAATATAGACGTTTCTGATCCGGATGCTTTCCTCCGGCCTGTCGAATTCATGCAGCCCGTAGCCGGACGGATACGCGGCCGCCCTTCCGGCGAAGATTTTCCCGTCCTCCGTCCGGATCCTCACTTTTTTTCTGTCATAGCGCGACAAATCCATCACAGTTCTCCTTTGCTCAGAGGCTCGTTCTTTTCCGCGTGCGCCGTACCGCCGCTCCCGCGGGACGCTTTTCCACGCTTCCCGAAGGGAAGGTCCCATATTCATTATAGAATGAATCGCCGCGCGAATCAAGGAGGTTCCTGCGGTGATTGCGGGCAGCGGGCTCCGGCGCGCCCGTTTGTCCTGTTTATGGGACAGCGGCCGTGAGATAATTCTGACATGGCAGGCCGTGCGGGCCGCGGATCCGCCCGACGCCCGAGGGCGTCAACGCGCCGGCAGCCGCAAAAAAATCGCGTTCAGGTACTTGCTTTTTCCGGAAAGCCGTGTATAATAAGATTAACTGATACATTTAGTATCTGATAGAACGAACATGAGGAAGTGAGCTTATGCGGCACAAAAGTTCCGAGCTGATGGACGCCATCAAGGCGTTCGTCAACAAGTACTACCTCGAGCACCGGCGCACGCCGTCCACGCCGACGATCGCGGCGGCGGTGGGCGTCACCAGGAACACGGCCTACCGCTACCTGGTCGAGATGAACGAGCGCGGCATCCTGCGCTATGACAAGGCCGTGAAATCCACGGAGCTGACAAGCAAGTGCAAATCGGGCTACTTCTCCGCCCCGGTGGTGGGCTCGATCCGCTGCGGCAACCCGGAGCTGGAAGAGGAGCTGGTCGAGGAATACGTCAGCCTCCCGGAGTCCATCTTCGGCACGGGCCGGTTCTATCTGCTGCGGGCCAAGGGCGACTCCATGGTGGACGCCGGGATCGAAGAAGGGGATCTGCTGGTCATTCAGCTCCAGCAGGAGGCCGCCGAGGGCGATATCGTGGTCGCCCTGGATCCCGAGGGGCAGAACACCCTAAAGCGCTTCGGCGGCTTCGACGGGCAGAGCGGCTGCTATCTTCTGGAGTACATGAACGCAAAGCGCTATCCCGGCAAGGTGGAGCGGGTCACGAGCTTCGCCGTCCAGGGCGTGGCCAGACATGTGATCAAGACATTATAGTTTTTATTTGAGCGAGGAGGATCAGCGTGAAATCGACCGACGTGATGTGCCCCATCTGCGGGGCGATCAATTACGGCCTCTTTCTGGAGGAGACCGACGGCTGGATGGAGTGCGAGCACTGCGGCAGCATGTCGCATCTGCTGTCGGCCGGCGCAGGCGAGCTGACGGATGCGGGAAGCTGCCTTTGGCAGGTGCTCCGGCCCCTGCCGCGGGGAAAGCGCAGCGCCGAGGCAGCCCCATGGAACGGATCTACCTTTGCATTGACCTGAAAAGCTATTACGCCTCCGTCGAATGCGTGCGCAGGGGGCTGGATCCGCTCAAGGCCCACCTGCTGGTGGCGGACGAGAGCCGGTCCGACCAGACCATCTGCCTGGCGGTCTCCCCGGCCCTCAAGGAAAAGGGCGTTCCCGGCAGGCCCCGGCTTTTTGAGGCAAAGCAGAAGATCCGCGAATATGAATGCCGCACCCGCACCAAGCTGGACTACATCATCGCGACGCCCAGAATGGCGGACTATGAGCGGGTCTCGGCGCAGATCTATTCCATCTATCTGCGCTATTGCGCGCCCATGGATATCCACGTCTACTCCATCGACGAGGCCTTCATCGAATGCACCGGGTATCTGCATCTGTACCGGGCGGAGGCGGAAAAAGCCGGCACGAACCCCGCCCGGGTGATGGCCATGACCATGATCCGGGACGTGCTCAAAACCACGGGCATCACCGCCACGGTGGGCATCGGGACGAACCTGTATCTTGCCAAGGTGGCCATGGACATCGTGGCAAAGAAGTCGCCGCCGGACCGGGACGGCGTCCGGGTGGCGGAGCTCAACGAGGACTCCTACAAGTTCCTGCTCTGGGACCACCGGCCGCTGACGGACTTCTGGCAGATCGGCCCCGGGAAGGCCCGGCGGCTGAACCGGGCGAACATGTATACCATGGGCGATATCGCCGCCCGCACCCAGTGGGACGAGGAGTATTTTTACAGGACCTTCGGCATCGACGGCGAGATCCTGATCGACCACGCCTGGGGGATCGAGCCGGTCACCATGGCGGACATCAAGGCATACAAAAGCGAGGGCCACAGCCTGTCCAACGGGCAGGTGCTCCCGCGGCCCTACAAGTACCCCGAGGCGCGGATCGTATTCCGGGAGATGATCGAGGTCCTGTGCTGCGATATGTTTTCCAAAAATCTGACGGCAAGGGGCTGCGCCTGGTGGGTATCCTATGACCATAAGAGTCTGGAGGCCGTGCCGGATTACGACGGGCCGCTGAGCATGGATTTCTACGGGAGGATCCACCCGAAGCACAGCGTCGGGGCATGCAGACTGCCGTCGCCGACGAACAGCCTTGCGCTGATCGCGCCGCCCATGCTCCTGCAGTTCGATCAGCGCACCGATCACCGGCTGCTCTACCGCCGGCTGGGCGTATGCGCCACGGACGTGGCGGAGGACGAGGGCATGTTTCAGACCGGCTGGTTTATCGACCAGGCCGCGCTGGAGCGGGAGCAGCGGCTCCAGGGCGCCATGCTGGCGGTGCGCCGCAAGTACGGCGCGAACGCCGTCTTCAAGGGAATGGACCTCATGGAGGGCGCGACGGCGCTGGAGCGAAATCGGCAGATCGGAGGACACCGGGCATAGCCCCGGAGAAGCAAGGGGGTGCGGCCTGTGGCAGCGATCGGCGTCATGCCCATGCCGGAGGATTTCAAATACGCGGGCGTGTTCCGGAAGGGCAAGCCGCAGCACGATTTCTACGATACCTTCCGCATCCGGCACCCGAAAATGGCCGCCGGAAAACGGGCCAAGATCTTCGCGCCCTTCGACGCGCTGACGGGCTTCAGCGAGGCGATCTGTGCCAAGGATATCGTATATACGGACCGGATCGAGCCGGATGAGGCCCATCTGGCGGAGCTGAACCGCCGGCTGGCCATCCTGCACGGCCTGACCCGGAACGGCCGGCTGGCCAGGCAGAACCGGGTCACGGTGGACGTGACCTACTATGCGCCCTGCACGGATGAGAACAGCGAGGCCCGGGGCATTCGCGGACAGTACCGGACCCTCCGCGGGATCTGCGAGCGGGTGGACCGGGAGATCGGACAAACGGTCCGCGTGGGCGGAACAAGCATTGCATTTGCGGATATTCTCCGGATCGAGAGCCCCGCGGGGATCTTCGATCCGACGGAAGGAGGCGGCACGGATGTGCACACGGTTCTATATCGAGCCGGAGTCGGATGAGCTCCGGACCGTTCTGGAGCAGGCGAAGCAGTCCCGGCTGGGGCAGCTGTTCCTGCGCGCCGGCAGCCCGGTGCTGACCTCCGGCGAGATCCGCCCGACCAACGTGGTCCCGGTGCTCGCAACGGGCCGGGACAAAAAAACCGGCGTGTTTCCCATGCGCTGGGGATTCCAGATCCCCGGCGGCTCCCTGATCGTCAACGCCAGAAGCGAGACGGCGGCGGACAAGCCCACCTTCCGGGACGCCTGGCGGGCCCACCGGTGCATCATCCCGGCGTCCTGGTACTACGAATGGGAGCACACAAAGCTGCCCTCCGGGAAGACGAAAACCGGCGACAAATATGCCATCCAGCCCCAGGGGGAGCAGGCGGCATGGCTGTGCGGCCTGTACCGGATGGAGAACGGGTTTCCCGTCTTCGCGGTCGTGACCCGGGAGCCGACGCCGTATCTGCGCAATATCCATGACCGGATGCCGCTGATCCTGCCGAAGGGCCGGATCCACGAGTGGATCTGCCCGGACATCCGGCCGGAGGAGCTGCTGCCGTACGCGCTCACGGATCTGGTCGCGGAAAAGGCTGTTTAAGGGGGCGTTGCAATTGAACTATCTGCGGGCGATCCGGCTGCGGGAGCCGCCGCGGCGGGACCTCTATCTCAACGGCATTCCGGCGGTCCGCCAGCTGATCCGGGACGGGCGCATGGAATTCCCAAAGCCGGTCACGATCTTTGTCGGGGAAAACGGCACGGGAAAATCCACGATCCTGGAGGCCGTCGCCGTGGCCATGGGCTTCAATGCCGAGGGCGGCGGCCGGGAGCACCGGTTCTCCACCCGGGATTCCCATTCCGAGCTCTGGGAGCTGCTGACGCCGATCAAATCCGTCTCACCGGACGACGGCTTTTTCCTCCGGGCGGAGAGCTTCTACAATACCTCCAGCTACCTGGAGCGAAGCGGCAGCCTGATGGCGCGCTACGGCTCAGAATCCCTGCACAAGCGCTCCCACGGGGAGGCGTTTCTTGCCCTGGTGCAAAACCGCTTTGAGGGCCGCGGCCTGTACCTGCTGGACGAGCCGGAGGCGGCGCTGTCGCCGCAGCGGCTGCTGTCGCTGCTGGTGGCCATGCACGATCTGGTCCGGCAGGATTCCCAGTTCATCATCGCGACGCATTCGCCCATCGTGATGGCCTTTCCCGGCGCGGAGATCAAGCTGTTTGACGACGACGGGATCCGCAGCGTGGATTACCGCGATACGGAGCATTTTAAGATCACGAAGCAGTTCATCAACGACCCGGAGCGGATGCTCGAGCTGCTGCTCAGATAAGCGGACAAAGCCCCCGCTCCCGCGGCTCCGGGCACGGGACTTGCCGAAGTTCGACGCCCTCCCGGCGCATTACAGGGCGCTTGACCGGTACATCCGCTTTGAGGGCCGGGGAATGGTCCTGGGATACGGCCGCGGCGCCCCGGCAATGACAGCGCGCAGTCCACAGCCCGGGAGGCGTATCGGCTCGGAAAGGCGCTGTAAAAAAACCGAAAACCGGCGAGGGTCATCCCCGCCGGTTTTCGGTTTTTTCACAGGTCCGATATCAGATTTTCAGCTGCAGGCCGCCCCGCGCCCGGTCTACCAGGCGCCCAGGTAGCCGATGGTGACGGCCGCGTTCTTCGCGCCGGAGCGCATGCACTGCTTCATGGGCAGGCCCTGCAGATAGGAATAGAGGAATCCGGCGATGTAGCTGTCCCCCGCGCCGAGGGTATCCACCACCGGGCATTTGATGGCCGACTGGGTGTAGTACCGGCTGCCGTCGTAGGCCAGGGAGCCCCGCGCCCCGCGCATCGCCACGACGATGGACGGGCCCATGCCGAACAGGTTCTCGACGGTGCGCTTCAGCGCCTGCTCGTCCTCCCCGTCATCGGAGAAAAAGGCGATGTCCGTGTCCGGCAGCGCCGCCTGCGCCGCCGGATCGAAGGGCAGATCCGCGCAGTCAAAGGCCACCGGGATACCCATGGCGCGGATGCGGCCCAGGTCGTGCTCGCACCGGCCCCACAGCGCGGAGACCGCCAGATCGTGGTCCCGGATGAATTCATAATCCTCCGGCCGCAGGGAAAACTGCTCCATGACGCCGGGATCGTAGGCGGTGAACACGCGGTTGCCGTTCTCCACGGCCACATGGGTCGTGGAGGTGGGGCCGGGCAGGGTCTGCACATGGCTCACGTCCACGCCCTTGTCCTCCAGCGCGCTGCAGACCAGCGCGCCGTCGCTGTCGCTGCCCACCGCGCCGATGAAGGAAGCGTCGCCGCCCATTCTGCGGAAATAAACCGCAAAATTCACCGGGTTTCCCCCGGGTGATTTCTGATCGTACATGTCATAATGATCCACGCAGCTGTCTCCGATGCAGGCGATTTTGCTCATAGCGGCGTCCTTTCTCCCCACGTTTCCTTCGGCCGCTTTGCTGCCGGTGCGAAGGAACGCAGGCATGTTTTCCATATTCTATCCCATTGAGGGCGTTTTTTCAACACTTTTCAGCGGGAAAAAGCAGCGCCGGCCTCAGTCGGGCCGCCCCGACAGAACCGCGTCGACATGGGCCTCCAGATATCTGCTTCTCGGGCGGCTCAGGCCCGCTTCCACCAGCATCTGCTCCAGCTCCGACGCGATCTCCTCCGAGAGCGAGACGATCCGGTCCTTGTAGTTTAACCGGTGGGGATGGTATCTGCTTCCCTCCCATGCCTCGATCCGGATCGGCTCCCGGGCAAGCTCCCGGATCTTCTCGCAGAAGCGTCCTCCCTGCTCCAGCTCCTGCAGGGCGCGGAAGGTCCACTTGTAGTACGGCGGATACTGCCTGCGCACCAGGAAGCACAGCTCCATGGCCGCCCCCAGGCCCTTTGCCCGGCACAGCTCCGCGGCCACCGTATCCCCCCGGCTCATGCAGCGGGCATAGTTCACCTGCAAAGACGCCGCATACTCGTGCAGCTGCTCGGCAAGGCGGGTCCGCCAGACGCGGTCCGGATAATAATTCAAAAGGTACCGGCGGAAGGCCGTGAAGACGCCCAGATCATCCCGGAAGACCTCGCCGTTGGTGGCGGTCTTCAGGCAGGAATGATCCAGCCGCTGCCACTGCTCCGGGGTCAGCGCGCCGCTCTCCGGGTCACAGTCGATATTCAGAACGCTCGAGTAAAAGGCCCGGACGGTCATGACCCCCCTGCGCTCCCGCAGCCGGTCGGTGTAGTAGGCCCGCTCCACGCTGTCGGCCAGCTCGTGATAGGCGACGGAGAGCACATAGCCGAAGCGCTCCATATCCTCGTCCGTGACCCACAGGCACACCCCCGTCCCGAAATCGTGATCGCGGGAGATCTCGTCGTCATAGCCGAAGCAGTCCGAGCCCTCGCCGGCGATGCCCACCGCGATCCGGTCCTCATACTCGGGAAACCGGGTATGGATCAGCTCCGCCACATGGACATGGTGCTCATAGAACCATCTGTTTTTATCCCTTACGTTCTTCATCACGCACCCTCTTTCCCAAAAATCCATGCCCGCGCCCGGGCTCCGCGCCGCCCCTCACGCGCCGCTTCAACGCGCCGAGGAGCCCCAGATAGCCATAGCCCACGGCGAGCAGCAGGAGCAGCAGCACCAGGATCCACCACACGCAGCCCATGAAGGGCAGGCCCCGGGTAAACCCGAAGGCCCCCGCCGGGCTGCCCCAATTCAGAAAGAAATAGGGATAGCGGATGCCCTCGAGGAATTCCCATCCGGCCGCATAGCCTATGCCGGCATACACCGCGTATGCCAGCGGCGGCAGGAGCACATAAAGGACGCTGCGCCTGCGGATGCTCCCGTACACCCCCGTCACAAAGAAATCGGCGACAGCGGCAAGGGGCACGACCACATGGGTCAGCACGTTCTGCGCGCTCCAGGCCGCCCGGCTGAGGGTTGGGGCAAGGATCAGCGTGAATACGACGCCCGTCAGCGTAATGGACACCGTTCCGACAAACTGCACGGCATACCACGCGTCGCCGAAGCGGCGGTTTCTCAGCAGAAGCACGGCGCCCCACAGGGAAAGGAGCGCGACGGCGATATTGGACTGAATGGTAAAGAACATGCCGCCGCCCATGAACGTATCCCTCGTGGCGCGGGCGGTGAGGCAGACGCCCAGGGTGGCGGCGGCGACGACGATCCCCTTGAGGATCAGCGAAGCCGTCCGGGGTTTCTTCGGGATCTGCATGGCCTCACTCCTCCAGCACATACGCCGCCAGGATCTGTGCATAGTAGGCGATATGCTCGTCGGTCTCGACCGTGTAGAATTGGCGGCGAATGTCCTCGCTCAGGCCGGAGGCCTGCTGCTCCTGCCGGTAGATCACGCGGCATTCCAGCGTCAGAGGGAGCTCCTTGAGCGCGGGCGCGCCGATGCGCTCCGCCGGGACCGGCGTCAGCCCGGCCTCCCGGAGCTTATCCGTGTCCCTGCCGCTTTTTGTGCCGCAGACCGCGAATGTTTTCCGGTCCATCCCGTTTACGGGCACATTGACGGTGAATTCCCCGGTCTGATCCAGCAACTCGCGGGTAAACCGGCAGCGCCGGACATAGGCGACAAATACGCTCCGCTCCCAGATCCGCCCGATGTGCCCCCAGCCGATGACCATGGAATTGATCTTGTCGCCCTGCTTCGTCGTCATGAGGACGCCGCGGCTCAGGGCGTCCGTGATCACGTTTGCATATTCATTGACATTGATGCTGCGTTTTTTCATGGGGCTTCTCCTTTTCAGTGATCCTCGGGGTCGAACAGGACCCTGCGCATCGATTCCGGCATGGAGGCAAACATCATCCGCACCACCGTCTCCGCGGAGGTGATGTTGTCATCGAGCACCCATTCCCGGGTCATGCCCACGGCGCCCATGCAGTAGAAGCGGATGCTGTAGGCCAGCTGGGGGTCGAGGACGTCGGCGCCCAGCCGCTGCTTTGCCAGATCCGAATAGCGCCGGACAAAATACTCCAGCATATAGCGCCAGAGGGCGTTCTGGGAGGTGTCCTCATAGGCCCGCTTGCAGAACAGGATCTCCTGCTTCATCCGGTTCATCCCGGCGGCTGCGGACGGGACGGACAGGATATCGGTGCCGTAGGCGTCGGTGCAGAACATCCATGCCACAAGATCGTATTTATCCTTGAAATGGTAATAGAACGTCGGCCGCCCGACGTCCGCCGCTTCGCAGATCTCCGTCACGCGGATTTTGTCTATGGACTTGTGCCGCATCAGCTCCCGGGCGCGGTCCGCGATCCAGTGCTTCGTGATTTCCGCCATTGCGCCGCCTCTCATTACAAAATAGATGTTTTGTATGGTTTCATAACAATATTATACTTCTGTCTGTTGAAGAAATCAAGGGGCATCGCCAGGCGATCCGCAATGCTGAATCCCTGGCCGATGGCTTGGACACAACAAGCGCCCCGGTGCATTGCACCGGGGTCCAAACTTTTGGAAAAAGTTTGGAAAACGGTTTGATTGGACGCGAAAGGAAACCCTGACGGTTTCCTTTCACACTTTCCTTCCCTCCGATTGTGAAGCTTTCCGAGTTTTTTGACAGACTGAGCGCCCCGGTGCAGAGCACCGGGGCGCGAATCATTGGGTCATTGGGTCATGTTCCGTCGGAAATCACGCCGGGATCAGAGGATCAGCCGGCCTCGGCCTCGGCGGTGGCCTGGGCTTCCTTCAGGATGTCGGCGATGGGCTCGTCGGTCTCATAGGCCTTCTGCAGCACGGTGGTCTTCATGGTGTCGAGCACGGTGGGCAGGGTCTCGTTGTTGTTGAC
>CADBKB010000074.1:7654-15061 GCA_902795095.1 Oscillospiraceae bacterium | reverse complement strand
GTGTCGCTTTTTATTTTGCAACACGCCCTTTTTAGATAACATATCAAGGATCAGAGATCTTCGGTGCGGTGTTCAAGATTTCGGCGCCGCGCTCCGGTTTGCAGAGCTCGAGCAGCCGCGCGTAGTCCTCCGGGGCGTTGCAGTTGAGCAGCAGCCGCGCGTCGCCGGGGAAGGACACAAGGCGGGTATCCGCACGCTCCAGCAGGGCGCGCACGCTGCGGCGGTCCTCCCGGAGCAGGGACTCGGCGCGTCCGGCAAGCGCGCTGCGGTAGACGCCGATCAGCGGCTCCCACACACCCCCGTGCTCGACGATCGCCGCGTCGCAGCCGGTCCGCCGCTGCACGCGGATCAGCTCCCGCAGCAGGGAAACCGGGACAAGCGGGACATCCACACAGAGGATGACGCACGTCTCGCTCCCCGCCTCCCGCAGGCAGGCCTCCAGCCCCGCCAGGGGCCCGCAGCCCGGGAAGCGGTCGGGCACCGCCCTCGTCCCGGGAAGCTGCGGCGCGCCGGAGATCAGGATCTCATCCGTGCCGAGCAGGCGCAGCTTTTCGGTCTGGAGCTCCAGCAGCGTCCGGCCGCAGAGCCGAAGCTGCGCTTTATCCTGCCCCATGCGGCGGCTTTTTCCGCCTGCGAGCACGATCCCGGTCATTGCACTTCGATCCGCGCCACGTTCTTGACGTCACGCTTGGAATTCTGGTCGCCGAAGACGATCAGGCGGAAGCCCTCGTCGGTGCGCAGCAGCCAGACACGGCCCTCCTCCGCCAGCTCTTCCGCGCTGACCTCGGCGGCGTATTCGTCGTCGGCCACGACGCGCACGGATTGCGACGCCTGCACCCCGGCCTTTGCCAGCACGTCAGCCAGAGCAACGCCTTCGCCGGAGATTTTCTTTTCCTCCCCCTTGCCGTTGACGGTGGTTCCCTCCACCGGGACAAAGGAGAGGTCCTTTTCGGAGACGGACAGGGTCTGATCCCCCGCCTTGATGAGGACCGACCCCTGGGCGGGCGCCTCGCGGCCGGTCAGATGGACGATGGCCAGGACCGCCGTCAGCACAACGACGGCGGCAAGCAGCCAAAATAAGGGTTTCTTCTTCATAGCGCATATCCTTTCTTTTCGCATTTCGGGTTGACGATGCCCCGGAGCCGCCGCACCAGCATTGCAGCAAGCAGACCGCAGACCGCGCCGCTGGTGGCCGAGACTCCGGCATACAGCAGCAGGACCAGGCCCCACAGCCGGAAGACGAGGACATTGGCACACAGGCAGGCCGCAACCGAGCCGAGGATGGAGGCCGTGACGATCCCGGCGTCGCTCCGGGTGCGCGACAGCCGCAGCACGCCGTCGATGACGAGGCCGGGGACGATGTAGCCGATGGGCGCAAGCACGCCCATGCTGCCCACCGTGCCCAGGCCCAGGGCCAGGACGCTCTGCACCGCGCCGATGAGCGCGGCACAGCCCGGCAGCTCCACCAGCGCCGCCGCGACCACCAGGAACAGCAGCGAGAAGCTGGTGCCGATGCCGCCGGGAATGTGCAGGAAGCCGGTGACGAGATTCGCCGCCGGGGAAACCAGCTTTTTCGCGGCCAGACCCATCGCACAGCATAGCGCCATGAAGATCCAGTGTCTGAGTGTGTAACGTTTCATTGCAGGACTCCTTTTCAAGTATGGAAGGCGCAGACGTTTCCGTATGCACCCCGGTGGGGATTTCCCCACGGCCGCGCAGCCATGGCAGTGGCTTTAGGCTCCGCGGCTCGGAGCAGGTTGTTTTTCAGCGTTCACCTCCTGTGCTTCCGATTATAACACAGGCGGCGCGGTTCGGCAACGCAAAATAATGAAATTCCGGAATCATACAGGGGGGGATCCGCAAAATAGTTCGCGATATTGCCGAAACTCTCTTGCTTTATCTTTCCCGTCATTGTATACTATTACCGAAATTATGCAGCGTGCTCTGCATGACGGACGCGCTCTGAAAAGGGGGAAGAAAATGAAGAAGATTCAATCCACGTGCAATTTCTGCGCGATCGACTGCAATCTCGACTTCTATGTTGAGGACGGCCGCATCGTCAAAACGGTCCCGACGCCCGGCTACCCCGTAAACGACGGCTTCAGCTGCATCAAGGGTTTATCCCTCAGCAAGCAGCAGACCACGGTCAAGCCGAATTCCACACCGAAGATCCGGCAGGCGGACGGCAGCTTCCGCACGGTCAGCTGGGACGAGGGCTTCGCCTATGTGGCCGATAAGCTGAAGGAGCTGCAGGCAAAATACGGCCGCGAGAGCGTGGCGGGCATCAGCACCGGCCAGCTCACCCTGGAGGAATTCGCCATCTTCGGCCACGTCATGCGCAACTATCTGCAGACCAACGTCGACGGCAACACCCGCCTGTGCATGGCCTCCGCCGCCGTGGCCCACAAGGGCACCTTCGGCTACGACGCGCCGGGCTACACCCTGCAGGATCTGGAGCTGTCCGACACCCTGATCTTCATCGGCTCCAACCCGGTGGTGGCCCATCCCATCATCTGGGGCAGGGTGCGTGAAAACAAGGTCCCCGGGCGCAAGATCATCGTCCTCGACCCGCGCCGGTCCGAGACCGCCCGCAACGCGGACTACTGGTACCCGCTGCGCTGGCGCTCCGACCTGGTGCTCATGTACACCCTGGCGAACATCATCATCGAAAACGACTGGGTGGATCACGCCTTTGTCGACGCCCACACCGAGGGCTATACGGACTTCGCGAAATTCGTGAAGGACTTCCCCGTGGAACGGGGCGCGGAGGCCACCGGACTAAGCAGGGAGCAGATCCTGGAGCTGGCGGGCCTGATCCACAGCGGAAAGGCCGTGTCCTTCTGGTGGACCATGGGCGTCAACCAGGGCTATGAGGCCGTCCGCACCGCCCAGGCCATCATGAACCTGGCCTTCCTCACCGGCAACATCGGCAAGCCCGGCACCGGCGGCAACTCCGTCACCGGCCAGTGCAACGCCATGGGCTCCCGCCTGTTCAGCAACACCACCTGCCTGTTTGCCGGCGGCGACTTCACCGACGAGGCCGAGCGCAGCCGCCTGGCCGGGATCATCGGCATTGATCCCGACCTCATGGCCAAAAAGCCCACCCTCCCCTACGACAGGATCATCGAGGGCATCAACGCCGGCGAGATCAAGGGCCTGTGGCTGCTGTGCACCAACCCGCGCCACAGCTGGACGAACAACGAGACCTTTGCCGCGGCGGCCAAAAAACTGGAGCTGCTCGTGGTGCAGGACATCTACGACACCATCGAGAGCGCCGAGGAGTGCACCGTGTTCTTCCCGGTGGTGCCCGGCATCAAGAAGGAGGGCACCTACATCAACCTGGAGCGCCGGATGTCCGCCATGCGGCAGGTCCTGCCCCGGGGCGAGAACGAGATCTCCGACTATGAGTGCATTCTGGGCGTAGCCAGGGCCCTGGGCATGGGCAGCGCCATCGAGCGCTGGGGCAGCGCCAGGGAATGCTTCGATCTGCTGCGCGAGTGCTCCCGCGGCAGGCCCTGCGACTTCACCGGCGTCAAGTGGGACGAGCTCACCGGCTCCCACGGCCGCCAGTGGCCCTATCCCGAGGGCCGGGAGGCGGAGTTTGCCGACGAGCAGCGCAGGCTCTATGCCGACGGGAAATTCTATACTCCCTCCGGCAGAGCGCGTTTCGTCTTCGAGGAGCCCCTGCCCAATCCCATCCCCGTCACGGAGGAGTACCCCCTGGTGTTCAATACCGGCCGCGGCACCGTGGGCCAGTGGCACACCCAGAGCCGGACGAAGGAGGTCAAGTTCGTCGAGGACGTGTCCCTCAAGCGGGCCTACATCTACATGAACACGCAGCGGGCCGCCGAGAACGACGTCCATGAAAACGACGAGATCCGCGTCTTCTCCTCCAACGGCCAAAACGCCGTGTTCACGGTCAAGGTCACGGACAACGTGCGCTACGGCGAGCTGTACGCGCCCATTCATTACATCGAGTGCAACAAGCTCACCCCGTCCTCCTATGACAAATACTCCAGAGAGCCCAACTACAAGGGCGGCACCTGCCGCTTCGAGAAAGTGAAGAAGGAGGGATAAGGGATGTATCGGATTCGCATCGACCGGGAGCGCTGCATCGGCTGCCTCACCTGCGTGACCGCCTGCGTGGTCAGCCATGAGACCGAGAGCGGCGACGCCCGCAACCGCGTGGTCATCGACAGTGAGACCACCCCCGCGCCCATCTTCTGCCGCCACTGCGACCGTCCGGAATGCACCTACACCTGCATGACCGGCGCCATGCACAAGAACCCCGAGACCGGGTTCGTGGAGTACGACAAGAACCACTGCGCCAGCTGCTACATGTGCATCATGTCCTGCCCCTTCGGCATCCTGAAATATGACTCCATCCGCCATAAGGAAATCATGAAATGCAACATGTGCGTGCACCGCAGCGCCGACGGCAAGACCCCGAAGCCCATGTGCGTGGAGAAATGTCCCATGCAGGCCATTACGCTGGTGGAGGTGGGCAGATGAGATACGTGATCCTCGGCGCCTCCGCCGCCGGCGTCAACGCCGTGCGCGAGCTGCGCAAATTTGACAAGGAGGGCGAGATCGTCCTCGTATCCAAGGATAAAAATATCTATTCCCGCTGCATCCTGCACCAGTACCTGTGCGGGGAGCGGACCCTGGAGCGGCTGAACTTCGCCGAGCCGGATTTTGAGACGCTCTACCATGTGAACTGGCTGCGCGGCCGCGAGGCCGTCGGCCTCAAGCTGAAGGAAAAGCAGGTGATCCTGGACGGCGGCGAGGCCCTGGGCTACGACAAGCTGCTCATCGCCACCGGCTCGCACACCTTCATCCCGCCCATCAAGGGGCTGGGCGAGGCGGACAACTACATCGGCTTCCGCAACATCGAGGACATTGAGGTGCTCAAGCGGGTGCCCGAGACCTGCAAAAACATCGTGGTGCTGGGCTCCGGCCTCATCGGCATCGACTGCGCCACGGGCTATCTGCACATGGGCGTCAAGGTCACCCTGGTGGACTTCGCCGGGTGGCTGCTCAACCGCCAGCTCGACGAGCGGGCCGCCAAAGCCTACATCGACGCCTTCCGCGCCGCCGGCGTGGAGCAGTATTACGGCGTCGGCGTCAGCGAGGTCCATGTGGACAGCGACCGGAAGATCTACGAGATCGTCCTGTCCGACGGCACGATCCTGCCCTGCGACTTCTTCGTGGTGACGGCGGGCGTGCGCTCGAATGTGGAATTCCTGCGGGACTCCGGCCTGGAGCTGTCGAAATTCGGCCTGGTCTACGACGAGACCGGCCGCACCAGCGATCCCGACGTCTACGGCGCCGGCGACGTCTCCGGCACCAGCCCCATCTGGCCCGTGGCGGTCAAGGAGGGCATGGTGGCCGCGGCCAATATGGCGGGCAGGCATGAGCGCATGACCGATTTCTTCGCCAGCAAGTCCACCATGAGCTTCCTGGGCATCCACACCATGAGCCTCGGCACCGTCACGCCCCCGGACGACAGCTACCGCGTCGACGTCTACGACCGGGACGGCGTGTACAAGAAGGTCGTGTCGAAGGACGGCGTCATCGTCGGCGCCCTGCTCCAGGGCGACCTGGCCTACGGCGGCGTGCTGCAGCAGATGATCGCCCGGCGGCTCGACGTGCGCAAGGTGAAAAAGCCCCTGTTCGAGATCGACTATTCCGACTTCTTCCACGAGAAGAAGGATCTGGAATTCACCTATGAAGCATAAAGGAGGCGGCATGATCAAGCGCCTTGAAAAAATGCCCGTTCCGGTGCTGCCCACCTTCGTGGGCCTGCTGACGCTGAGCAACGTCTACGGCGGCATGGGCTACACCTGGCTGCGCTATGCGGTCATGGCGGCGGCGACCGTTGTGATTGTCTGCTATCTGGTCAAAATCGCGGTCTATCCCAAAACCTGTGGCGCAGAGTATGCCCAGACCGTCCCCGCCAGCCTGTACGCCGGTCTGACCATGTGCCTGATGATCCTGGGCAGCTTCTACTATGAGAAGGGGCTGGGCATCGGCAAGGTGATCTGGCTCGTCGCCGTGATCGTCCACATGGTCCACATCCTGGTGTTCACCTGGAACAACATCATCAAAAAACGCAACCTGGAGACCACCCTGCCCAGCTGGTTCGTCACCTACAACGGTCTGATGGTCAGCTGCGTCACCGGCGGAGCCATGAACATGCGGCCCCTGCTCCAGGGCGTCACCGTCTACGGCATCCTCATCTATTTCATCCTCATCCCCATCATCCTCTACCGCCTCGTCAAGCTGCCCGTCAAGAGCGCCGTCTACCACACCATGCCGGTGGTGCTGGCGCCCTGCAGCCTGTGCGTGGTCAGCCTGCTGAACGCGTTCGAGGCGCCGAATCCGGTGCTGCTGGGCGTCTTGTACATCTGCGTGCTGGCCTCACTGCTGTTCATCATCATCAAGCTGCCGGATTTCTTCTCCTTTGCCTTCCATCCCGGCTTTGCCGGCCTGACCTTCCCCATGGCCATCGGCATCGTCGCCACGAATAAAATGGCGGGATGGCTGACCGCCCAGGGGAAAGAGGGCCTGGCAAACGCCTGCACCCAGCTTTCGGGCCTGCAGCTCCTGCTGACGAGCATGCTGGTGGCCTATGTGGTGCTGAACTTCGTCCGCATGCTGCTGAAAAAGCCCATGCGGCAGTAATCAACAGAATAACAGGAGGTTGAACTTCCTATGGTGAAACAATTGCGCGCTGTCCGAAAGTTTCTGTTCTATGTCGTCGAATGGCTGGAGCTGCTGGTCGCTGTGATGGTTTTCGCGGGGATCGCGGCGCACCTTTGCCACATCACCGGCTTCTGGGCCCTGTTCGGACAGGGGGATTTCGGAGATTATCTCATGTTTCTGTTTGATGCGCTGATCGGCATCGAGCTGATCAAGCTGCTGTGCAGAAACGATCTGTACACCATGATCGAAGTGCTGCTCTTCGCCGTCACCCGCCACCTGGTCATCCAGCATGTGCATACCTGGGAGGTCCTGATCGGCGTCGCCGCCATCGCGATCCTGTTCGCCACCCGCAAGTTCCTCTTTATGCACCCGGAGAGCTACGAGCAGATGAAGCGCCGCAGAGAGCATCTGGACTGAAGCATCGGGCCATGGCGCGGCGGCAGCCGCGCCTGCTCTCCACCGTTCTCACCCAAAGCCGCTGTCGGCGGCCAATGCCCGGAAGGAAGCGCACCCATGATAAAAAGAACCCTGTCCGTACTGCTGGCCTTATGTATGCTGTGCTGCCTCGGCGCCTGCGCGCGCAGGTCGCCGGCGAATGACGCGCAGACGCCGAAGCGCGTGGTGGCCGCAAACCGGTCCATGGCGGATCTCTGGCTGCTGGCGGGCGGCAAGCACTACGATTCCCAAGCGGGTAATCCTTCT
>CADBKB010000074.1:0-7592 GCA_902795095.1 Oscillospiraceae bacterium | reverse complement strand
GCGCCCTGCCATAAAAAACGGATTGCTGTATTGCACAGCAATCCGTCAGCGTGTCAAAAAAGTATTTTTGCCCCGCTGCGTGCGTTTTCCAAACTTTTGGAAAAGTTTGGAAAACGGTTTGATTGAACGCGAAAGGAAACCCTGACGGTTTCCTTTCACACTTTCCTTCCCTCCGATTCTTGAAGCCTTCCAAGTTTTTTGACAGTCTCACGGATTGCTGTATTGCACAGCAATCCGTTTTTTTATAGCGCGGAAGCTCGCGATCCAAGGAAGCTCGCCCTGCTTCAGAGCGCTTCACTTGTCGATCCCGGGGAAGGTGATGCCGCTGAGCACGGCGGAGACCGCCAGCGCGGTGCGGGAGGTCTGGCCGGTTTTCTCCATGAGGTTGTCGATGTGGTAGCGGACGGTGGTGAAGCCCATGTGCAGCCGCTCGGCGATCTCCTTGTCGGACAGTCCCTTGGCCAGATAGCGCAGCACCTCCAGCTCCCGGGCTGTGAATTCGCTGCTCCTGGCCATGCCGAGCATGGCCTCCGGCGGATGCTCCGGCCAGACGTGCGCCCCGGCCATGGTCCGGTCCATCACCTCCAGCAGGGGCGCGGCCTGCAGCTCCTTGTACCAGAAGCTGTCCACGCCGTAGTCCCTGGCCTTCTGCAGGAACAGCGCGTCCGGCAGGGAGGTGACGATGATGATCTTGATCTGCGGGTAGGAATTCTTGATCCGCCGGGCCACGTCCAGGCCGTTGGTGCCGTCGTTGGTCACCACGTCCATGAGGATCAGGTCGATGCCGCCCCTGGCGCACCAGGCGTCGGCCATGGAGGCAGAGTCGATGGCCGCGGCCACGGCATAGCGGTCCGAGGCGGCGACGGTGCTCTCGAACAGCTGGCGGGGGATGACCTGGTCATCCACGATCAAAACACTATAGGGCATGGCTTACCTCCTTCGGCAGCTCCAGCCGGACGGAAAACGCCGGCGACACGCTGACGGTCATGCGGCCGCCGGCCTGCTCTGTCAGAGTGCGCAGGGAGCCCAGGCCGCCCGTCTCCCGGATGGGGCCGGTGGGCTGGACGCCGCTGTTGGTCAGCTCGGCGGCGATCACGTCGCCGCGGTCCTCCAGCGCGATGCGCAGGCAGTCGCCGCGGGCGTGGCGCAGGGTGTTGGTGAAGCACTCGTGGACGGCTGTGACCAGAATGCGGCGCTGGGGCTCTGTGGCCGGGAAGGAGCCCTCCACGAGGATTTTCACATTCAGCCGCGCCGCGGTCTGCAGCAGAAGCTGGAATTCGTCCCGGCTCTGCACGGCGAGGTCGGCGTTCAGGAAGGAGATGTTCCTGCGCAGCCGCTGGGCAAGGGCGGCGCGTTCCGCCTCCGGGCAGCCCTCGCTGATATAGTGCTGCATCACCAGCAGGTCCGCGCCGAGCTCGTCGTGCAGGCGGACCCGGGCGGCCAGGATCTCCTTCTGGGTGCTGAGACTCACGATCTCCCGGAGGTAGTCCGTCAGCCGCTCGTTCAGCGCGTCCAGCTCGCGGCGCATGTCCTGCAGGGACCGGTTCTTCCGATACAGCTCGGTCACGTCCGTGGCCATGAGCATGTGCAGCGTCGCGCCGTCGTATTCGGCGGTGCTCTCGGCCACGGTCCAGGCGGACCCGTCCGGCAGCAGAAGCGGCGTCCCGCCCGAGAGCAGCGCCTGCCGGAACCGCTCGCCGTTGATCAGCGCGCCGCCCGTGTACTGCCGGCACAGCGTCTCCATGCTGCGGTTGACCAGCATGATCCGCCCGCCGGGCAGATAGAAGCACAGGCCGGAGGGCAGGCTGTCCGTGGCCTCCTTGACGGACATGGCGCTGATCTGGCTGCGCTCCAGACGGCGCAGCGTCCGTGCGGACAGCATCAGCAGCACCAGCACCAGGAACTCAAAGGCGGCCACGGCGGCCACGGGCAGGCCGGTCACCCACCGGACCAGGGCCGCAACGGCGGAAGGCACCGGATCCGGATCCACCGTGTAGTCCACGCTTTGCTGCAAGATATACAGGCAGGCCATCGGGAGCGCCCACAGCAGCAGCCGCGGCCGCCTCTGCCACACCGCCTGCACGCAGACGGCGATGGCGCCGAGCATCAGCACCGCAGACGCCAGGCCGAGGAACTGCCAGATCAGCAGCATTGTTGCGCTCATGAAGCCGCACCTCCCCTTGTATACGAGAAGGCGAGGATCATATCCTGCTCGTTCTTGGTGACGGAGCTGTCCCGGGTGAAGCCGGGGACGTTCAGCTCTGCGCCCCCGGTCCGGAGGCTGAGGTCGTCCGCCCGGATCAGCAGGCGCACCGACAGGGCGCTTTCGGAGGCGTCCAGATAGACCATCAGATCCTGGAGGTCATCCATGCTGCTCTCCAGCACCTGCTCGATCTGCCCGTAGGCGTCGGTGACGACCGGGGCGGGGAAGCGTCCGGCCCCCTCGCAGAAGGAGGCGGCATTGACGCCGCACAGGCGGACGTAGCGCAGGGACTCCGAAACCGCCAGGGTCAGCTCCTCAAAGGGCAGGGTCCCGTCCTCGGCGGTCAGCTCCATGTTGCTGCGGCGCTTGATGTAGGCGCTCAGCACCGCGATCCGGCGCAGGCCTTCGTCGAAGGCGGGCTCCGCGGCGTCCAGCAGGGCGGCGATCTGCTCGGCCTGCGGCCGGGTGATCCGGCCGATGCGGTCATAGATTTCGTTGCGGGTCTTCATTTCGGTCTGGGCGGCGCGGGTATCGGCCTCGGCGGCCAGATAGGCGTTGCGGGTCTCGATGCGGGCGTTGGCTTCGGTCAGCTCCCTGCCCAGCCGCCGCAGCTGCCCCACGTCCGCGGCCCATTCGATGCGCCCGCCGCGGATCGGATGGGACATGATCTGCAGATCGTCGTTGTCCGGGAAGGGGTAGACCGTCCCGGCGGCGGCATAGCGCACGTCGCCGGCGGAGTCCAGGATGACGGCGGGAATGCCCGCCAGGGAAAAGAGCCTCTCATAGGCGGTGTTCGCCGGGATCAGGCCGGTCTGGATGCAGATCTCCAGCCCGCCCATCAGGCAGAACACCAGTATTTCGCCGATGGTCCAGACGCGGAAGCCCAGGACATGCACATCGAGCTTCAGAGGATACAGCGCGAAGTAAGCCGCCGCCGCCAGCAGCGGAACCAGGGGCAGCAGGCGGAGCCTGCCGCCGATCGTGCGGCTTTTATACAGATAAATGCCATAGTCGATAAAGTAAAGGAGGAAGAAATAGGCGTAGATGGCGTAGAGCAGCCAGCCGCTTTTTTCCGTGCCGTCGTCGTCCATGACGGGGCCGGAGAAGGAAGCAAACTGAAAGTGGATATCGTTGGTCAGCACGCCCAGGGCCAGCAGCGCTCCCAGGGCGGCGACGAGCCAGAACCACCGGGGCAGGGGCTGCCCCTCCGGCCGGTGGATCAGCAGGGCGACGGCCAGCAGCAGCACCGGGAAGACGGTCATGGGGACGTAGTAGGCGTACCAAAGATACCGTCCGATGTCCACGCTGCCGTGGAAGATCTCGTAGCGGCAGGTCTGAAGCAGCAGATAGACAAGCAGGCCGACGGCCACAGCGTGTATGGTCCGCCGGAGCCTTGGATCTGTGACCCGCTTGCGGATCGTGCCGATCCAGATCAGGACGATGCACGAACAGTACAGCTGCGTAAAGCCGACGGCAAAGGTCTTTCCGTATAACACGATCCGCTGCACGCCGCTGAGCAGGAAGGCTCCGGCGAGGGCCCGCAGGGCTTTTCGGTTGATCCCGGCCATCGACAGCGCCTCCTTTTGAACAGATCGTTCCATTTTCTCTATTATACACCATTGCGCCATGGCTTGTACCCCCTCAAAAATAACAGTTCTGAACAATTATTTCAAAAAACTGTTATTTTTGAGGGGGCGCGTCTGCCGGTCTCAGTTTAGAATCAAAACAGAGAACAATGGAACACTTTGATTTCAGGTAAAGGAGAAACGGTATGAAACGAATGAAACGAACAATGAGCCTGCTGCTGGCCCTGGTGATGCTCCTGTCCATCCTGCCGGAGCTGCACCTGCCGGCGCGGGCGGCAGACCCGGAGGAGGATGAAACCGACATCACCGTAGACTTCGAGTATGCCGAAAAGCATGGCATCCAGGCGCCGGAGGATGCCATGAAGGTGGAGGCCCAGAAGCTCTTCTCGTCCAGTCAGGTCCCCAGCGAGGCGGAGCTGCGGAGGAACTATGATCAGTTCTACTGGCGCAAGGCCACAAGCTGGACCGTAAACGACGTGGACGAGGCCTCCCTGCGCCAGTACATCACATCCATAGATCCCAAGGACAAGTACATCGCCCTGAACAACGACGACACCCACGATTACTACAAAAGCGCGCTGTGGGAAACGATGGAGATCTCCACGGACAAGGTGCTGGACCTGAACGGCCATCAGTTCCTGATCCGCTACGACTCCAACCGCTCCAACGACGACACGAGCCAGACGGACCGCATCGAATACCATAACTGCCTGGCTTTTGAGATCAAGGACGGCGCCACCCTGACCATCATCGACTCCTCCGCCTGGCGGGGGGCCAACGGCGGCAAGGGCACCGGCAAGCTCTCCTTCACGGGCTACGGGATCAATCCCTTCGAGCACAATATCAACGTCTATACCACCCGCGACCTGTTCAAGGTCACGAACGGCAACCTGGTCATCTACGGCGGCACCTTCCAGGCCGGCCGGCAGAAGACCTGGTACAAATCCAACTTCACCTGGGAAAAATTCAAGACGGTCATCGGTACGGCGGTGGAGCTGGGCGTGTCCGTGGCCGAGTATGCCACCGGCATCGACGTCGCCTCGGACGCCTACGATTCGCTGCTCAAGTCCCAGAAAAATCCGGCTGCCAACGGCATCACCGGCGACAGCCCCGATGAAGACGACGGGACCTCCGGCGTAGAGTCCACCGTCAAGAAGGACGGATCCGACGCGCCGAAGGAGGATAAGAAGGACAGCCCCACCGGCGCGGCGAACGCGAACAAAAGCGTGGACGAGAAGCAGGCAGGAAAAAACGACGGTGAAAATAAGGCCAACGGCAAGAAGACCGGCAAGGACGACAAGAAGACCACCGTCGCCGAGGCCCGGAAAAACATCGTCGACGCCGCGGTGAACCAGAAGGGCATCGAGGGCATGGTGAACAAGATCTTCAAGCTGGGCAAGAACATCGCCAACATGTGCGGCAAGGACAAGAGCTCCTTTGTGGTGCAGAACATCCTGGGCACCGTGGTCAAGGTGGACAATCTGGGCACCTTCGTGGCCTACGGCGGCACCTTCCACGGCTACGGCTCCACCCCCAACACCCGCAACGCCGTCATCGAGGTGGCCTACAATGAGGGCACGAAGAAGGCCTGGGACGACAGCAAGGTCATGGGCGGCCTGGCCTATATCTACGGCGGCACCTTCGAGGGCTTCGCCGGCGCCAACATCTTCAACTTCGTCCATACCGACGGCGGCCCTCAGTACGCCTCCCAGATCGCCGTGAACGAGGACGGCTCCCATCCGCAGAAGGTGGAGGACGGCAAGACGGTGGACGCGAAGCAGAGCGTCAAGCTGGACGAGACCGAGACCGGCGGCGTGGAGATCATCTACTACGACAACCAGAAGCAGCTCGGCCAGAGCGGCGTCGAGCCGATCTTGGTGAACACCTCCAACGTCCAGGTGCGCGGCGGCGTCTTCCGCAACCACTACGAGCTGCAGAACGTGGCCATCAGGCAGAAGGACGACAGCGAGAAGTTCTCCAAGTTCCCCGGCACCAACGGCACGGTGAACCTGGGCATCGAGTCCTTCGGCGAGCAGCTCATCCAGGACGGCCGCATCCAGATCGTGGACAAGTACGGCGACGGCGCCCTGGTCCTGCTGGACAAGCAGACGGCGGAGCGCGAGGCCGCGCTGGCCGCGGGGGAACCCTTCACCGAGGGCCTGTACCGCTACCGGCTGCTGTGCGGCGACACGGAGCTGCGCTGCAAGTCCTATCTGGAGGTCGGCCCCAACGAGGCGGCCACCAACGCCACCAAGTCCATGCAGCTCACGGGCTACGGCGGCGACGGCAATCCGGTGGCCCTGCTATGGACGGATGAAGAGGGGGTAAACGAACGCGCCCCCCTGCGGCAGACCGAGAACTACTTCGACTTCGTCTATGACGACCCCGACAAATCGCAGAGCTATTACGTCATGCCGAAGTTCCACGATCCCACCAGCAAGGATCCCAAGCTCCCGGAATTCAGCCAGTGGCACGATTATCTGGCCTCGTCTGAGATCTGGTACTATCCGACGCCCAGAACCGCCAAAAACGGCACCCCCCTGGCGCCCGTGGAATACGGCGAGGCCTGGTACGGCGGCTACAAAAAGAGCGACGGGCAATACATCACCGTCTCCCAGCAGAGCTGCGTGGGCCGCTGGTACAACGATCTTTATCCTGTGAGCCCGGGCAAATTCGGCAAATGGATCGACGATTCCTGGGAGACGACGCTGGACGACCTGGAGAATTCTTCGACCAGGCCCACGAATTTCTACTTCTATCATCACGACTCGATCAACACCAATATGCGCTACTTCAGCTTCAAGGTCTATCGGGTCGATCCACTGAGCCGGGAGAACATCGTGGAGTCCGACGTCTACGGTGAGGATTCGCCGCTGATCGAGGTCCGCTACGGCGTGGATACAACCAATCTCAAATGCAAGCTGCCCCTCAAGGAGGTGGAGCAGCAGATCAAGAGCATCCAGGCAAAGCGCGGCGTGCCCGAGAGCGAGCGGTGGGCCGGCTTCCGGTCCGGCGAGATGTACCGGGTGGTCATGGCCGTGGAGGAGCACGTTGCCTTCGGCTACGACCATCAGAAGACGCTGCAGACCGGGAAGGCCGCCTTCGGCGGCGAGCTTCCGGTGGCCAGAACGGAATCCTCTATCCTCTTCCGCTGCCTGTCCCTGGACGATCTGGTCGAGACCGATCCCGGCGAGGCCTACAAGGCCACTGACTTCACCCCGCTGCAGTGGATCGACGCCCCCGAGACCGGCTCCCGCGCCCAGGTCCAGCTCCTCAACGGCAAGGCCGGCATGACCGACTTCAAGCACGTCAACAAGGTCTTTGATATCTACTACCAGTGGTGGGAGGTCGAAAAGGACGGCACGCCGGTCCGCATGATCGCCGGCACCGACAACATCTACTGGGGCAACGACAATGACGTCCGCGTGAATCACGAGCCGAAGAGATGGAACAACATCGAGGGCGACGGCCACACATACTGCAACACCTTCGACCCGAACGATCCGCACAATGCAAACCTGATCTACAACGGCCTGCCGGGCTACTACGATGACGACGGCAAGCTGCGGGCGGATTCCATCGTCTGGAAGTGCTGGGATCTGCACATGTATACCGATCCGACGGTGAATCCGGATATCCTCAAGAAGGGACCCGGTCACCTGACGCCCAAGAACAACAACGTCTACGTCACCAACAGCGATACCTGCTACATCCCGGATGAGATGAGCGGCAAGTATGTCCAGGTCAAGGCCATCGTTCGCTGCGTCGAGTGGGACGAATACTTCGACAGCCTGCAGACCTTC